>JBIQHO010000274.1:0-4886 GCA_044508545.1 Bradyrhizobiaceae bacterium
GTTCGGCGGCGTCGGACGGGTGCGATGCTGAGCCATAAAGGCATCGAACTCTTCCTTGTCCTTGGCGTGGCGCAGCCGCTCGAGGAAGTCCTTGAATTCCTTCTGCTCCTCCTCGAGCCGCCGCAGCGTCTCCATGCGATACTCATCGAAGGCCCGGTTGCCGCTGGAGGGCGCACCGAAGCCGGGGAAGCCAAAGCCCCTGCGCTCCATGTGATCGCGCATCCGGTCCATCTTGGACTGCATCCGCTGCATCTTGTTCTCGAAACGATCGTTGCTCCAGCAACCCATTTTCCTGCTCCCGAGTGTGAAGAAGAGAATCGCGAGACCGATCGGCCACCACACCATGAAACCCAGCACGATCAGGACGATCCGAAGCGGATGCCACGGCGCATTCATGAAGCGGGAATAGGGGTAGCAACCTTGGCCCTGCATCTGGTTCGGGCCGTTCCAGCGGTCGTAGTCAGTGGTTTGGGCCATGGCCTTCTCCATGAACGGCGTCATGCCGCGTGAATGTAAATAACATTCACATAAGTAGATCATTAAGGGATTTTGTCAAGCGCGGAATGGTCCGCAAATAGTGGTGTTTGATGTTGGCGCGGTTCCCGATTGTGACGACTCGTCACATTGGCCGCCGGCCCGCCTCCAAGCCGTCCCGGGTCAAAAATGCGATCCGCCACAAGATATTGGCCGCGATCATGCGTGCGGCGACGGATCAGACGGCGGGTCCAAAGAGAGCCGCTCGCCCGGTCAGGTCGCGGATTTGTGACCCCACGGTCCCCGCGGCGGCACAGGTTCCGAAGGTGGTTCGGCTCGAGCCGCCTCATCCGACGGCTTGCGGTCGGCCGGAAAGCCAAGCCCGCGCAGATAAATCAGCACGCCGGCTTCAAGCAGGTCTTCGGCGGACATCGGCAGCTTGCGTCGCGCCGCATCGCCGCGGCCGAACAAGGAGGCGATGCCGTGCGACATCGACCAGATGTGCAGCGCCATCATCAGCGCCGGCGGCCGCGCGACGCCCGGCGGCGTCAGCGCGGCGAGCCGCTCCGCCGCGGCGCGAATGATGGCAAAGGCGCGCTCGCTCGCGGCCGACAGCATCGGATTGACATCGACCGGCACGCCCAATTCGAACATCGCCGAATAATAGGCAGGCTCGTTGCGGGCGAAGGCGAGATAGGCGCGGCCGACGCGCTCGAACGCGCTGACGGTGTCGGGGCGGCCGTCATCCCAGGCTTTCGTCAACACCGCCTCGAACTGCTCGAAGCCGCGCTGCGCGATGCTCGCCAGCAATTCGTCGCGATCGCGGAAATGCCGGTAGGGAGCCGCCGGACTGACTCCGGCCGACCGCGCGGCATCGGCGAAGGTGAAACCCGCCGGTCCCTTCTCCGCGATCAGGCCAAGCGCCGCCTGTAACAGCGCTTCCTTCAGATTGCCGTGATGATAGCCGCGCTCGGGGCGGCGAGGGTCCTTGCGCCAGCTCATGTGAATAGTGTTTACATGAGGCGCGGAGAGACGTCACTGGTTTCGTTGGGCTCATCCCCCGGCGACCGACCGGTCTTTCCGCGGCCCGCCCGGCAAAAATTTTTCGGCGCACAAGCCCGCCTCTCAGCGCGGAAGCCGGCCTCTCAGGCGCCCTCTGCTTGGTCGCCCTGGGGAAACATATGGAAGTACGGCTCGGCGTCCCTCAGCACGCGGGCATAGGATGGCCGTGCCTTGAGCCGCTCCAGGTAGGCGGCAAGATGGGGATGGCTGTCCGCATACGGCAGCACCTTGGCGGCATAGAACAGCGCCGGCGCGGCCGCGCAATCCGCCATGGAGAAATCGTCGCCGGCGGCCCAGCGGCGGGATGCCATCTCGCGCTCCGCGATATCGTAGGCGACGCGCATCCGGGTCTTTGCATCCTCCACGCCCTGCGGGTCCTTGCTGCCCGCGGGCCGCAGCCGGTCGCCGACCACCTTCTGCATGTGGTTATGGATGTGCAGGTCATAGAAACGATCTTTCAGCCGCACCTCGCGCGCGACATCGAAATCCTCCGGCACGAGCCGCGTTGCGCCCGGATAATACCGATCAAGATATTCGATGATGATGCTGGATTCCGGCACCACCTTGCCGCGCGCTTCATCCTGCAACACGGGAAACTTGCCGATGCCCCACAACTTCAGCAGCATGGCGCGCTCATCCGGATCGCCAAGGTCGACCGACACGGCCGTAAACGGCGTCGTGTTCTCATGGAGCCCGATCAGCACCTTATGGCAGTAGGACGACAGCGGATGGAGATAAAGCGTCAACGACATCATGGTCTCCTTGATGCGGCGGCGGCGCCGGCGCCCATGCGTGTATCGGTCTTGTCGGATATTTGCCAGACCGGCTGAAGACTGGCGAGCGAACATCTTCACCCGCGCGGATGTCCCTATGTGAGCATCCTATGTAGCAGATGGGACGGCGCGAGCGCCGCCGGCAAATGCGCGTCGCGCGCGCTTCATCGCAAACAAATTCCTGCCGCATTGCTTGATCACGCTTGCGTCATTGCTTCGGCCGCGGGGACAAATGCGGCCGCAGCAATTCCAAGGGGCGTTCCGCGTACATCGATTCCGATTTTGACTCGCGCAATTCGCGCCGCGATGAGTCATGCCCAAACCACCCTGGTCAGCATCGCTGACCAAAGCAAATGGCGAGGACATCATGACCGATGCAACGAGGCGGACGGTTTCCGGGGCGCTCGCGCACCTGTTCGCACATGCCATGGCGGTGACGTCGCTGCTGGTGATCGCCGCCTGCATCTTCTATGTGAGGTAGAGGCCGGTTTCTTTCGACCGATCGACATGCCTGCGGACAGCGCCGTCTCAGGCGTTAACGGTTCCGTTCGCAGCCGCCTCGATATCGGCAATGACGATCTTTTTCATCTTCAGCATCGCCTTTATGGCGCGGCTGGCCTTGGCGCGATCCGGATCCTGCAACAGGCGCGGCATCATATCGGGCACCACCTGCCATGACACGCCAAACCTGTCCTTGAGCCAGCCTCCCTTGAGCGGGCCGCCGCCGCCGGCGGTGAGCTTGTTCCAGTAATAGTCGATCTCGTCCTGCGACTTGCAATCGATGCTGAACGAGGTCGCTTCGCTGAACTGGAAATGCGGGCCGCCGTTCAACGCCAGGAAGCGGGTGCCATCCAGCTCGAACTCTATGGTCAGCACGGTCCCGGCCGGCTTCGAGCTGCCTTCGCCGTAATACGCCGTTTCAATGATCTTCGAATTGTCGAACACCGAAACGTAGAACTTCGCGGCTTCTTCGGCCTGCGAATCGAACCAAAGAAACGGAGTAATTCTGGGCATGGCATGCTCCAATGATTGCGTGCGGGTTGATGCATGTGAGAGCGGGAGGAGGAAAAGCGTATAACGGTTTTTCCGTCCACATCCCGCTCCGGAATAAATATCGGGAATCCGCCTTCATGATTTTGGATCGATTCGATCCGAATTCATCTGCCCTAGGCAACTCGCGAGCAAACGGCGGGTTCCGGTCGGGACATGATCTTCACGTCCCGCGGGCGCGGACGACGCGATCTTGCGAATGTGAAAGCCGGTGATCAGACTTGATCGGCCTTCATCGCCAAACGCAGCGCCTTCGGTATCGGCCTTGGCTGCCCGCCGGAAACGAACGCCACCTTCACCTTCGCATCCAGCAGCAGCACCTCGCCGCGCCTCACCTCCTGATGCAAGGTGATCGAGGCGCCGCGCACCTCCAGCGGCCGCGTTACGATGGCGAGCACCTCATCCATATGCGCGGGCTTGAGAAACTCAAGCTGCATCGAGCGCACCACGAAGGCAAAACCCGGCGCCTCGCTTTCGGCCTCGTCGAACAGCGCGCGCTGATCGGCGCCGAGCAGGCGCAGGTAGTTGCTGCGCCCGCGCTCCATGAAACGCAGATAGTTGGCGTGATAGACGAGACCAGTGAAATCGGTGTCCTCGTAATACACGCGAATCCGCATGTGATGCTTGCCGTCGCGGATCGCGCCGTCGAGCTGTTCGGTCTGTGGCGGCGCATTCATGGGGCGAAATTCATGGGGATAGCATTCATTGATCCTCGTCCTGCCCAAACAATCCGAACTGCGCCGGATCGCGCGAGGGCTCGGTCAGGCCGAGATGGCGGAACGCGTGAGACGTGAGCAACCGTCCGCGCGGGGTCCGCTGCAGGTAGCCGCATTGAATCAGAAACGGCTCGATGATGTCCTCGATGGCGTCGCGCGGCTCCGACAGCGCCGCCGCCATGGTTTCCACGCCGACCGGCCCGCCGCCGTAGTTCAGCGCAATGGTCGTGAGGTAGCGACGGTCCATGGCATCGAGCCCGGCGGCATCGACTTCCAGCGCGCCGAGCGCGTGATCGGCGATCCTGCGATCGATGGCGGACGCATCGGCGGCGGACGCAAAGTCGCGCACCCGCCGCAGCAGCCGCCCCGCGATGCGCGGAGTGCCGCGGGCGCGGCGGGCGATCTCGTTGGCGCCGTCCGCCGTCATACCGACTTCGAGCACGCGCGCGCCGCGGCTGACGATCTTCTCCAACTCATCGATGGTGTAGAAATTCAGGCGCACCGGAATCCCGAAGCGGTCGCGCAGCGGATTGGTCAAGAGCCCCGCGCGCGTGGTGGCGCCGACCAGCGTGAACTTCGCCAGTTCGATCTTGACCGAGCGCGCCGCCGGACCTTCGCCGATGATGAGGTCGAGCTGGAAATCCTCCATCGCCGGATACAGCACCTCCTCCACCGCCGGCGAGAGACGATGGATCTCGTCGATGAACAGCACGTCACGCTCTTCGAGATTGGTGAGCAGCGCCGCGAGATCGCCCGCCTTGGCGATCACCGGGCCGGAGGTGGCGCGGAAGCCGACGCCGAGTTCGCGCGC
>JBIQHO010000275.1:0-4881 GCA_044508545.1 Bradyrhizobiaceae bacterium
TGCGGGCGCGACGTCGGAATGCCCGACGACGCGGTGGGGCGGAATGTCACGCCGAAGTATGATGCCGCGGCACAGCGCGATGACGGCGGCGATCTGCCGCAGCGGAAAATCCGGATAGCCCCAGTCATGGCCGCGATTGACGATCTCGATGCCGATCGAACAGGAGTTGATGTCCTCCTCGCCGGCCCATGAGGCGACGCCGGCGTGCCAGGCCCGCTTGGCCTCCTGGACGCACTGCACAACGCGGCCGTCCTCGAGCACGACATAATGCGCGGACACGTCGGTGCCGGAGGTGCACAGCCGCGCCAGCGCGCCTTCGACGTCGGGCATCCCGGTGTAGTGCAGCACGATCATGTCCGGCTGCCGCCCTTTGGCCCGGTCGCCGAAGTTCATGGAGGGCACGGTGTCGGAGACGACCGATGAATCCGGGATGAAGGTCGGCATTCCAGCGATGGCCTTGGGGATCGGGAGAGGGAGTCGCCGTCTTGGGTCGGAATAAGCGGATACGAACGGACCTGATAGCATGCAACAACCCAAAACAGATAGAAGAACGGGCGCGCGGCGTGTAACGCGCGGTCCATTTTCGACGACTCACGTTTTCGACGACTCAAGTGAGATCACTATCCGGACGCGCGGTCCGGCAGGCAATCGAAGCCTCACCGCCTTTCATCTTTTCCCCGGCTTTGGGGGAGCGCGTCAGGCGCGGCCGCATCGCGGCGAAACAACTCGCTTTCCGGCGAAATCATCAACTCTTTCTTAACGCTAACGGCCGTTACTGAGTGTTGAAGTGCCGAGCCGGTTTCGGAGCGGCCGAGGCCCCATTTGCGCTCTTAATCCCCATGGCAGCCCCTCAAATTCCATGCGGAAGCCCGGGTTTGCCGGCCTGTCTCCCGGCGCGGGAGCGGGTGGGGGCCAAGTCGGCTGGACCCACTATGGCGATGGGCCCGGAGGACCGGGGCGGTCGGTTGATTTTCGGACATTCGGGGCGGAATGGGCGCGCGCGTGTCGAGAGCAATGCATCTGCAGGCGGGGGCGGGACCATGATGGTTGCGCCGGTTCGTCATGTGCCCGTGCTCGGTCGCGAGGCCGTCGCCATGCTCGTGCCGCGCGCGGGTGGCATCTACGTCGATGCGACCTTCGGGGGCGGGGGCTATTCCCGCGCCATCCTTGCCACGGCTGATACCCGCGTGATCGGGATCGACCGCGACCGCACCGCGATTGCCGGCGGCTTCGGTCTGGTTGAGGAGTCCGGCGGCAGGCTGACGCTGGTCGAGGACCGCTTTTCCAATCTTGCCGCGATCTGCGCCGCGGAGGGCGCTGACGCCGTCGACGGCATCGTCATGGATGTCGGGGTGTCGTCGATGCAGCTCGACGGGGCCGGTCGCGGCTTCTCGTTTCGTCTCGACGGTCCGCTCGACATGCGTATGAGCGGGCATGGGCCGACCGCGGCCGACGTGGTGGCGCGCGCCTCCGAGACCGATCTCGCCAACATCATCTATGTCTTCGGCGAGGAGCGGCGCTCGCGCGCGGTGGCGCGCGCCATCGTTGCCGCACGGCGCGACGCGCCGATCGCGACCACGCGGACGCTGGCCGATATCGTCTCGAAGGTGGTTCGCGCCAGGCCGCACGAGATTCATCCGGCGACGCGGACGTTCCAGGCGTTGCGGATCTTCGTCAACGAGGAGCTTGACGAACTGATCGCGGCGCTGGCGGCGGCGGAGCGCGTGCTCAAGCCCGGCGGCCGGCTCGCGGTGGTGTCCTTTCATTCGCTGGAAGACCGCATCGTCAAGAACTTCTTCGCGGTGCGCGGCAAGGCGGGCGGCGGTTCGCGTCACCGGCCGGAAATCGAACGGGCCGCGCCGAGCTTTGCCATTCTGACGCGCCGCCCGGTGACGGCGGGGGAAGACGAGGTGCGCGCCAACCCGCGGGCGCGTTCCGCCAAGCTGCGCGCCGCCGAACGCACCGCTGCGTCCGCGCTCGACGCCGATGCGCATCCGGACTGGCCGTCGCTCGCAAACGTGATGCGGGGAGGCTGATCGATGCGGATCATCCATTTCCTCGTCGTCTGCGCACTGGTCTATGCGGCGTCATACGTCTACCGCATCAAGATGGATTCGACGACCCGCACCGAGCGCGTATCGCGGCTCCAGGCGCAGGTGCGCGAGCAGCGCGAGGCGATCGCGGCCTTGCGTTCGGAATGGGCCAGGCTCGATGCGCCGAGGCGGCTGCAGGTTCTGGCCGAGCGGCACTTGAAACTGAAGCCCATTGAGGCCACGCAATTCGATTCGCTGAAGAACCTGCCGGAGCGGCCGCCGAGCCTGGTGCCGCCCGGCACGTCTGACCCGATCGGCGCCATGATCGAGATCGTCGATCCCGACGTCATCACCGGCTCGCTTCCCGCACAGGAGGGACCGCGATGACCGGCTGGAACATGCGCGGCCGCGGCAGCCGCACGCTGTCGGTGGCGTGGAGCCAGCGCATGATCCGCAACCTGCTTTACGGGCGCAACGTCGATCGCGCCGCGAAGGCGCGGGTGCGCGTCGGCCTCGTCATTATCATATTCGGCCTGATCTATGCGGTGATCGCGGCTCGCCTCATGATGTTTGCCGCGTTCCCGGATGATCGGGGCGGGCACCGCACGGCGTCGCAGGATGCGATCGCGACCGCTCGGCCCGATATTGTCGATCGCAACGGTCAGGTTCTCGCCACCGACGTCAAGACGCCGAGCCTGTTCGGCGAGCCGCGCCGTATCATCGATCGCGACGAGGCGGTCGAGCTGCTGACCGCGACGCTGCCCGATCTTGAGACCGCCGAGGTCCGCCAGCGCCTCGGCACCCGCAAGGGCTTCGTCTGGCTGAAGCGCGAGATCACCCCCTCGCAGCAGAAGGAAATCCACAACCTTGGCATTCCGGGCATCGGCTTCCTGCGCGAGAACAAGCGAGTCTATCCGAGCGGCAGCGAGGTCGCACACCTGATCGGCCTGGTCAACATCGACAACCAGGGCATCGCCGGCATGGAGAAGTGGCTCGACAGCAACGGTCTCGCCGACCTGCATCGCGCCGGCTTCGCCACAGACCGCCTCCAGAAGCCCGTGGAGCTGTCGATCGACCTGCGCGTCGAGCACGCGCTGCGCGACGAGCTGCTCAAGGCCAAGGAGCACTATCACGCCAAGGCCGCCTCGGGTCTCGTCTCCAATGTGCGCACCGGCGAGATCGTCGCGATGGTCTCGCTGCCCGACTTCGACCCGAACAACCCGAAGGAAGCCCACGATCCCGATCGCATCAACCGTTTGACAACGGGCGTGTACGAAATGGGGTCGACCTTCAAGGCCTTCACGCTGGCGATGGCGCTCGATTCCGGCAAATACGATCTGAACTCGATGTGGGACGCGCGCGCGCCGCTGCATTTCGGCCGCTTCACGATCCATGACGACCATCGGCTCGGCCGCTTCATCAACATGAAAGAGGTGTTCACCTATTCGTCCAACATCGGCGCGGCGCGGATCGCGCTTGCGCAAGGCGTCGAGGCGCACAAGGCGTTTCTGCGCAAGATGGGGCAGATGGAGCGCCTGCGCACCGAACTGCCGGAAAGCGCCTCGCCGATCCTGCCGCGCAAGTGGAGCGAACTGAACACCGTCACCATCGCTTTCGGCCACGGCATCGCGGTCGCGCCGTTGCAGGCGGTGATGGGAATCGACGCGCTGGTCAACGGCGGTTACCTCATTCCGCCGACCTTCCTGAAGCGATCGGAAGCGGATGCGATGAAACTCGCCAAGCGGGTCATCAAAAAGGAAACCAGTGACAAGATGCGCTTTTTGCTGCGGCTGAACGCCGAGGTCGGCACCGCAAAGAAGGCCGACGTCAAGGGCTATTATGTCGGCGGCAAGACCGGCACCGCCGAGAAGGTCATCAACGGCCGTTATGCCAAGAAGCGCGTCCTCAACGCCTTCACCGCGATCCTGCCGGCGGACAACCCCCAGTATCAGCTTCTGGTGATGCTGGACGAGCCGCAGCCGCTCAAGGAGACGTTCGGCTTCATCACCTCCGGCTGGAACGCGGTGCCGACCGGCGGCAAGGTGATCGCGCGCATCGCGCCGCTTCTCGGCGTCCAGCCCCGGTTCGATCTGCCGCCGTCCGACCGCCTTATTCTTGCGGCATCCCGGGCGACGCAGTAAACGCGGGGTCAGCGGCGGGGCCGGGACCAGGAGAGCATGAAACTTCGCGAGCTTTTCGGCGACGATGCCGCCATGGACGCGCGGACCGGCGAGCTTGCCGTCACGGGCCTTGCCGCGGACAGCCGCGAGGTCAAGCCGGGCGATCTGTTTTTCGCGCTTGCCGGCACGACGACCGACGGCGCGCGGTTCGTCGATTCCGCGGTCGCGTCCGGTGCCGTCGCGGTGGCCGGCGAGCACGCGCCGGAGGGGGGCCGCGTTCCGTTCGTCGCGACGCCGAATCCGCGCCGCGCGCTGGCGCTGGCGGCGGCGAAATTCTTTCCGCGGCAGCCGGGGACGATCGCAGCCGTCACCGGCACCAGCGGCAAGACATCGGTCGCAGCCTTCACGCGGCAGATCTGGCAGCGGCTCGGGCATCCCGCCGCCAGCATCGGGACCATCGGCGTGGTCTCGCCGTCGCGCAACGTGTACGGCTCGGTGACGACGCCCGACCCGATCGCGCTGCATCGCGAGCTCGATCAGCTCGCGGGCGAGGGCGTGACGCATCTCGCGCTGGAAGCGTCCTCGCATGGACTCGACCAGCATCGCCTCGACGGCGTGCGCGTGCGTGCCGCCGGCTTCACCAATCTCTCGCGCGACCACATGGATTATCATCCGACCGTCGCGCACTATCTCGATACAAAACTGCGGCTGTTCCGCGAACTGGTCGA
>JBIQHO010000276.1:0-4824 GCA_044508545.1 Bradyrhizobiaceae bacterium
AGATCAATGGCTTGATGGCACAGACCGGCCTGTCGCGGGAGGAGTTGCTCACCGGACTGAGCCAGCACCTGCCCGAGGTCGTCCACCAACTGACGCCCGACGGGCGCCTGCCAACCGAGAACGAACTGTCACGAATGCTTTGATGGACTCGCTCCCCGTCGCGGAACCGGCCGTCTGGCCGGTCCTGCGGAGGCTTCAAAGCCACGGTTATTCTGAGGAAGGACTTTCATCATGAGCGGCATTCTCTGGATTATTCTCGTCGGTTTCGTCGCAGGGATCATTGCACGGTTTCTGTCTCCCGGTCCGAACAAGCCGAGCGGATTCATCCTCACGACGGTGCTCGGGATTGCAGGCGCATTTCTCGCGACTTTCATTGGACAATCGATTGGTCACTACGGCCCCAATCAGGGCGCCGGGTTCATCACATCGACCATCGGCGCGATCGTCGTGCTGTTCATCTGGAACCGGCTGGTCGCGGCCCGCGTCATCACCGATCCCGGATCGAGGTAACGAAAAGTAGCCCTCGCACAATGTTCGAGGGCCAAAAGCAATCCGCGTGTCATCGCCGCGCGCAATGCGGCCGCTAAAGGTTGACGATGACGGCGCGGTTGGTTTGCACGCGCAATAGTCTGCTCGGAGCAATGCTCTGCGGAATGTGGTTCGGCGCCGCCGCGCCATCGCTCGCGGCCGGGTGCCAGTTCGACATCCAGGGCGACGGCGTGGTGAGCGCCGTCATCGACGCGCGGACGCTCCGCCTCGAAGATGACCGCGAGATCCGCCTCGCCGGCGTTGAAGTCGTTGGAGGAAAGCCGGAGGATCGCAAGTCCGCGCTGGCGGCGCTGATCGGCCGGCATGTGGTCCTGCGCGGCGAACGCGACGATCCGGATCGCTACGGCCGGCAATCCGTCTTCTTGTACCTCGAACCGTCCGCGAGTTCAGTCCAGAGCGATCTGCTGGCCCGGGGCGAAGCGCTTATCTCCGCCGATATCGTCGATAAAGCCTGCGCAGCGAAACTTGCGACCGCCGAGGCTGCGGCGCGACAGGCCCGGCGGGGAGCCTGGGCGAATGGCTCTATTGTCAAGACCGTTGACGATCCAGCCGATATTTTGACCCGCGCCGGCCAGTTCGCCGTCGTCGAGGGGAAAGTCGTATCTGTCAGACAGGCGGGCGGAACGGTCTATGTCAACTTCGGTCGGCGCTGGACACGAGACTTTGCTGCGACTATTTCAAGGCGCATGGTAGCGGATCTGGAGGCAGCGGGCGTTACTCCGGCCTCTCTGGAAAATCGCCGCGTTCGTGTCCGCGGCTGGGTCGAACGGCGTGGCGGACCACGGATCAATGTGGTCCGGATCGGGCAGATCGAAGTGATCGGCGACTAAGTCTTTCACCGTTTCACGAAAACGGTAGAAGACTCCAGGCTCTTGATCTGGCGCGTTTTCTCCGCGCGAACCGGATTCCACTTCGCGCGAAAACGCTATGGTGTATAGTTCAGAAGTTCGCTTCATTTCCCGGCAAGTCCGTAGCGAACTTCGGAATCGGGGCACTGGAGCAGGATCCCGAAAAGGCTGTCTCGGATTTGATCCGGGACGGAAACCGGTTTGGATAAGATCGTGCTCGATCCAAAGATTAAGACTAGAGTCTGATTCAACGCTGTTGAACCAGCCTTTAGAGCGGGATGAGAATAAAGTGTGGTGCGGTTTTTCGCCCGCATCCTGCTCCAGATATTGGAATTCGATCATGTTCATGATTTCTGATCGAATCGATCAAAAATCATCGTGGTCCGGTGTTTGCTGTGTGGAAAACTCGCCTCGGGCGAACTTCTGAAACCCTGGCCGCGCGGAATGGTAGGATGCTGGCGGTTTTCGGATTCCGGCATTCGCAAACGAGCCGACCGGGCAGGCCTACGAATGTTGAACCCCGAAGGTCGGGCGGAGATATGACGACAATGGCGTGGAGCGCGGAACGGCGCGGGACGGGAACAGGCCGCCGCCTTTTGGCTGCGACTGCCGTACTGCTATGCGCGGCGCTCGCGCTTGCCGGCTGCGGCGACGTGAGCCGGTTCCAGACCACAGCCCCTCATCCCGCCAAGCCCGCAAAACCGGCGCGGATGGCAGCTCCGACTCCGGCAGCCGAACACGAGCATGAGCGCATCCTGGCCTCTTACGGCGGCGCCTACGACGATCCTCGACTCGAAGCGCTGATCAGCAAGACGGTCGAGCGGCTGGTTGCGGCATCGGAGCGGCCCGATCTCACCTACAAGGTCACGATCCTCAATTCGGGCGCAGTGAACGCCTTCGCCCTGCCGACCGGCCAGCTTTACGTCACGCGCGGCCTGGTCGCGCTCGCCAACGACACCTCGGAACTGTCCTCGGTGCTGTCGCATGAAATGGCGCATGTTCTGGCCAAGCACGCGGCGATCCGCGAGGATCAGGCGCGGCAGGCCGCTCTCGTCAGCCACGTCGTCACCGAGATGGGCACCGACCCTGATCTGACGGCGCTGGCGCTCGCCAAGTCCAAGCTGACACTGGCGAGCTTCTCGCGCGCCCAGGAATTCGAGGCTGACGGCATCGGCGTCGGGATTTCCGCGCGAGCCCATTTCGATCCCTACGGCGCGGCGCGCTTCCTGGCGGCGATGGAGCGCAATGCGGCGCTCAAGGCCGGCAAGCCGTCGCTGGACCCGCGCTCGCAGGACTTCCTGTCGTCGCACCCCGCAACGCCGGAGCGGGTCGAGAACGCAAAGGCCAATGCGCGGCAATACAGCGCGCCCGCGCAAGGCGAGCGCGACAGCGAGACTTATCTCGACGCGATCGACAACATCGTCTACGGCGAGGATCCGAGCGAGGGATTTGTTCGCGGCCGGCGCTTCCTGCACCCCAAGCTCGGCTTTACCTTCCAGGCCCCGGAGGGTTTTTCGCTCGACAATACGGCCCAGGCCGTGATCGGCGTTCGCGAGGGCGGCAGCCAGGCGATGCGCTTCGACGTCGTCCGCGTGCCTGCCGAGCAAAAGCTCACCGAGTATCTCAACTCCGGCTGGATGGAGAACGTCGACAAGGGCTCGACCGAGGAGCTGACCATCAACGGTTTTCCGGCCGCCTCGGCGGTCGCCAACGGTGAGCAATGGCAGTTCCGGGTCTACGCCTTGCGCTTCGGCAGCGACGTCTACCGCTTTATCTTCGCAACCCGCCACAAGACCACCGAGAGCGAGCGTAACGCCCGCGAGACGGTCGCCTCGTTCCGCCGCCTGACGCTGGATGAGATTCAGGCGGCGCGGCCGCTGCGGATCAAGGTCATCACCGTGCAACCCGGCGATACCGTGGAGTCGCTGTCGCATCGCATGGCGGACGTCGATCATCCCGCCGAGCGTTTCCGCGTGCTCAACGGTCTCGATCCGCATGCGCAGGTCAAGGTGCGCAGCCGGGTCAAGATCGTGGTGGATTGATCCGCGCCGTCACCCATTCAAAGACGGTCTCCAGACAAAATCGCAAGGAACGCCGCTTTCACCTCTCCCCGCATGCGGTGGGTCGAAGTCGCGCGGGTGGGGACTCATTTGTCGACCTGTAGCGTTTTCGAGCGAAGCGGATACCGGTTCGCGTCAAGACAACGCGTCACATCAAAATCATGGAGCCTCGCTCCGGATTCCGTCAGAAACGAACAGGCTCTGTTCCTCCCACCTTTTTCCAACAAGGGGGAAGGAACTCGCATCGCTTCGAGGAAGAACGTTCCAACAAAAACCCGGCCACTTGGCCGGGTTTTCTTGTCCTTTGCCGTCGAAAAGCCGGCTACGCAGCTTCGTCGGCGACCGCTGCGTCATCACCATCGGCGTCGATGTCGCCATCGGTCTCGGCATCGGCCTCCGCCTTGGCGCCGCGGCGCGGGCTCCTGGCGAGTTGTCCCTCGATTTCCTTGACCGCCTCGGTTTCCGTCACATGCTGGACGACGGCGATCTCGCGCGACAGGCGATCGAGCGCGGCCTCATAGAGCTGACGTTCGCTGTAGGATTGCTCGGGCTGCGATTCCGAACGGTAGAGATCGCGCACCACCTCGGCGATGGCGACGATGTCTCCCGAATTGATCTTGGCTTCATATTCCTGCGCGCGGCGCGACCACATGGTGCGCTTGATGCGCGCGCGGCCCTTCAGCGTTTCAAGGGCCCGCTTGACCAGGGCAGGCTCCGACAGCTTGCGCATCCCGACATTGGCGATCTTCGCGGTCGGAACCCGCAACGTCATCTTGTCCTTCATGAAATTGATGACGAACAGTTCGAGCCTGGCGCCCGCGATCTCCTGCTCCTCGATCGCCAGAATCTGACCGACGCCGTGCGCCGGATAGACCACGAACTCGTTGGTCTTGAATCCCTGACGCTGGGTCAGCACCTTCTTCGGCTCCTCGACACGCAGCGCGGTCGCCCGGGCAGCAGACTTCGCGGCGGGCTTGGCGGCCGCCGCGGTTTTCGCCGTGGACCTTGCAACCGGCTTGGCGGTTCTGGATGCGAGCTTGGAGGACGATGCAGCCTTCAATGCGGCCGTCTTCACGCCGGCGGTTTTCGAAGCAGCGGTTTTCGAAGCAACAGTTTTGGCGGCCACTTTGGCGGTCTTGCTTGGCATCTCATCTCTTTTATGTCTTGAGGGTTTTCCGGCCGAGCCCTTGGCTGCCGTTCGGGTGGCAGCCGTCCGGGCGCTCGTGCCAGCGGTCCGGGCACGAGCCCGTGTCGCTCCGCGACGAGCCGCGGATGTCCTGGAAGTCTTCTTTTTAGGCGGTTTCTGTGACACAGCCTGCCGGGTGGAAACGCCCCGCCCCGTGCCATGTCGTCCCGGAGGAAGACAA
>JBIQHO010000277.1:0-4860 GCA_044508545.1 Bradyrhizobiaceae bacterium
GAGCATGATCTTTTCCGAAAACCGGTTTCCACTTTTCGGGATCATGCTCTAGCGAACACCGCCCTCTCACGCAAATTCGAGAACCAGCGCATCGACCGCCAGTGTCGCTCCGGGGACCGCCGCGATCTTCTTGATGACCCCGTCCTGCTCGGCCCGCAGCACGTTCTGCATCTTCATGGCCTCGATCACCGCCAGCGTCTCGCCGGCCTTGACTTCCTGTCCCTCCGTCACGGCGATCGAAACGACGAGGCCCGGCATGGGACACAGCAGCTTCTTGCCGTTATCGGTCGCCGTCGCCGCCGGCATCAGCCGCGCCGCCGCCGCCTCGGTTTCGGTGAACGCGTTGATCGCGACCTCGAAGCCCTGATGCGCGAGCCGGAATCCGTTTGCGATCGGCCTCACCTGCATCGCGACCGGATTGTCGTCGATCGAGCCTTGCCAGACCGGTTGGCCCGGCACCCAGCGCGAGAGCAGCCGCTGTGTATCGCCGACATCTCCATCCTTGCCGACGAAGCGGATCGCGATGGCATCGTCCTCGCGGGCGACGTCGAGCAGGATTTCATCGCGGCCGAGCCAGACCGCGCGGCGACCTTCACGCCTGACGACGCGGCCGGGCATCTGGCCGGATATCCGCCGCTTGCGTTCGCCGAGCACGTGATCGATGGCGGCCGCCACCGCGGCCAGTCTGAACGCCGTCTCGCCTTGCGGTGTCCGCGCCGTAAATCCGTTTGGGAATTCCTCGGCGATGAAGCCGGTCGAGAGATGACCGGAGCGCCAGCGCGGATGGTGCATCAGGGCCGACAGAAAAGGAACGTTGTGCCGGATGCCGTCGATGTAAAACGCGTCGAGCGCGTGAGCCTGCGCCTCGATGGCGGCGCGGCGCGAGGGCCCGTGCGTCACGAGCTTGGCGATCATCGGATCGTAATGGATGGAAATCTCGCCGCCCTCATACACGCCGGTATCATTGCGCACGATGATGCCATCGTGGTTCGTTTCCGCCGGCGGCCGATATTTGACGAGGCGGCCGACCGAGGGCAGGAAACCGCGAAACGGATCTTCCGCGTAGACGCGCGATTCAACCGCCCATCCCGCCAGCGTCACATCCTTCTGCGTGATCGGGAGCTTTTCTCCGGCTGCGATGCGGATCATCTGCTCGACCAGATCGATGCCGGTAACCAGTTCCGTAACGGGATGCTCGACCTGCAGCCGCGTGTTCATTTCGAGGAAGTAAAAGCTCTTGTCCTGGCCGGCGACGAATTCGACAGTGCCCGCCGAGTCATAGTTCACGGCCCGAGCCAGCGCGATCGCCTGTTCGCCCATCCTGCGCCGCGTGGCTTCGTCGAGCAGCGGTGACGGCGCCTCCTCGATGACCTTCTGATTTCGCCGCTGGATCGAGCACTCGCGCTCGCCGAGGTAGATCGTGTTGCCATGCTTGTCGCCGAGCACCTGAATTTCGATATGGCGGGGATCGACGATGAATTTCTCGATAAAGACCCGGTCATCGCCGAATGACGACTTCGCCTCCGCCTTCGCGAGATTGAACCCTTCGGCGACCTCGGCGCTCGCATGCGCGATGCGCATGCCCTTCCCGCCGCCTCCCGCCGACGCCTTGATCATCACGGGATAGCCGATCTCGTCCGCGATCCTGACGGCGTGCCGGCCGTCCTCAATCACGCCGAGGAAGCCTGGAACGGTCGACACCCCGGCCTTTGCTGCCATCTTTTTGGATTCGATCTTGTCGCCCATCGCGGCGATCGCGGCGGGATTGGGCCCGATGAAAACCAGGCCGGCGTCCGCGAGCGCGCGCGCAAACGCCTCGCGCTCCGACAGGAAGCCGTAGCCGGGATGCACGGCCTGCGCGCCGGTCCTGCGGCAGGTGTCCACGATCTTCTCGATGACGAGATAGCTCTCGGCCGCCGGCGGCGGTCCGATCAGAACGGCCTCATCGGCCATCTCGACGTGAAGCGCGTCGCGATCGGCTTCCGAATACACGGCTACGGTTTCGATGCCCATCCGGCGGGCCGACTTGATGATCCGGCAGGCGATCTCGCCGCGATTGGCGATCAGTATCCGTTTGAACATCTGCCTGTTGACCTGCAACCTTGAGGCGCGGTCCGGTCTTGCGGACAGTGTGCGCGATCTGGCCTTGGGACGCGGCGAACCGTTCCGTCGTACAGAAAAAAGAAAACAGGAGCAAAGGCTTTTCGGCCGGAGCGGCCGCGCAGGATCTCTTCGCGCGGTCTACATGCCGAGATCGAGAAGGTTCGGGAGATGCATCAGCGGCAGGGTCGCCGCCCCGATCAGGCTCGCGACCAGCGCCATCAGATGACGATTGCTGCGGCGTTTGCCGCGCATCTGGGTTGCGATCCATTCCAGTACTTCGATATTGACGCCCACTGCCCTGGTCGGCGCCCAGCTCTCGATGGCGGTCGCCGGCGACAGCGCGATGCTGCGCGGCGGCACCGGCAGACCCGAAGCGGACGCGGCGTGGTGCACGATCGCCTTGGCAAAAAGATCGTCGAACCGCCCGTCGTCGTTGCGTTCGGCGGCGGCATCGTTGATTTCGAACAGGGCTTCGGCCTCCTCCCGGCTCACCGGGTGGTTATCGACGGCGACAGCCGTCAGGAGCCGCTCGCACCAGGATGTATCGGTTGAATCGAGCACGCGGGAAAAGTGAATGCGGCCGTGCGCGGTAGGTCCCTCCCCCGTGATGACGCCGTCCCGCACCGTGATGAGCGCTTCGACAACCGCCCGCGGGCTGACAATGGTGGAAATGTCGATCGGGCCGACGGTGGCGAACGTGTCGGAAGGCATGGCGGAGGGCATGTTGGGGGTCTCACTTCTGGATCAGATCAATTTCACGCGGGTGTGAATCGTTCGTTAAAAATCCGACAATCCGTCGCCGCGCCTTGAATGACCGACTGCCGGTTGGTCGCTGCGATGAGCATCGCGGTTCAACTCGATCGCAGCACGCTCCGGCGCGCGTGGGGCATGGTCGCGGCAACATCGCGGCATCTCGATCACAAAGCCGTAGGCGTTAATTCGTCACATCAGCCGGGCCCCGACAGGAAGATGCTCCGCAACGACTGCCGGAAAAAAAGATATTGTCTTTTTCATAACCGGTTCCGTTTCCCGATCCCGCCGCCTATATTCGCCGTATCCCGCCGTTAATTGACACGAGGACGTGACGATGACTTTATCGATTGGTTCGCCTGCGCCGGACTTCGAAGCCGAGAGCACCGAAGGTCACATCAGCTTTCACAAATGGCTCGGCAACGGCTGGGGGCTTTTCTTTTCTCACCCGAAAGACTTTACGCCGGTCTGCACCACCGAGCTTGGCGCCGTCGCGCGGCTCAAGCCGGAGTTCGACAAGCGCGGCGTCAAGCTGATCGGCATCAGCGTCGATCCGACCGACAAGCATCATCTGTGGTCCAAGGACATCGAGGAGACGCAAGGCGTCGCGCCGAACTATCCGTTGATCGCCGATGTCGATTTCAACGTCGCCAAGCTTTACGGCATGCTTCCGGCCGGCACCTCGGGCGACGTCAACAAGCGGACGCCGGCGGACAACCAGACCGTGCGCAATATCTTCGTGATCGGTCCTGACAAGCAGATCAAGCTGGTCTTCGTCTACCCGATGAGCACCGGCCGCAACTGGCAGGAAGTGCTGCGCGCGATCGACTCCCTGCAACTCACCGCCAAGCACGGCGTCTCCACGCCGTCGGACTGGAAGCCGGGCGACGACGTGTTCTTCTCCGCCGCAGTGCCCGAGGAAGAGGCGCGCAAGAAATTCCCCAAGGGCTGGAAGTCGCCGAAGCCGTATTTCCGCATCGTCGAGCAGCCGAAGGACTAGGCCCTCCTCGAATTCAGAAGCGCATGAAGGGACGCTGCGGCGTCCCTTTCTTTTTGTGGCATGCTCTCCAGTTGCCGCGATGCGCGCAGGAACCTATGCTATGGCGTTTTCGAGCGAAGTGGATACCGGTTCGCGTGAAGAAAACGCGTCAAAACGAGAATCTGGAGGCTTTCACCGCTTCATGGAAACGGTGAAAGATTCCAGATGGTGACAACGAGTTAGCGCGGCGACGCGCGCAACCTCTCCCATCGACAGAGAATTGGAAATCACCATGCACGTTCGCGCCGCAGTCGCCATTGCCGCCGGCAAGCCCCTGGAAATCACGACCGTGGAACTCGACGGGCCGCGGGACAGCGAAGTCATGGTCGAGATCAAGGCCAGCGGTGTGTGCCACACCGATGAGTTCACGCTGTCCGGCGCCGATCCGGAAGGGTTGTTTCCGGCGATCCTCGGCCATGAGGGCGCCGGCATTGTTGTCGATGTCGGCAAGGGCGTGACGTCGGTGAAGAAAGGCGATCACGTCATTCCGCTCTACACGCCGGAATGCCGGCAATGCCCGTCGTGCCTGTCGCGCAAGACCAACCTCTGCACGGCGATCCGCGCCACCCAGGGCCAGGGACTGATGCCCGACGGCACGTCCCGCTTCTCGCTCGATGGCAAGAAGATCCACCATTACATGGGCACGTCGACCTTCGCCAATTATACCGTGCTGCCGGAGATCGCGGTCGCGAAAATCCGCGAGGACGCGCCGTTCGACAAGGTCTGCTACATCGGCTGTGGCGTCACCACCGGCATCGGCGCGGTCATCAACACCGCGAAGGTGGAGCCCGGCGCCAAGGCGATCGTGTTCGGCCTCGGCGGCATCGGATTGAACGTGTTGCAGGGGTTGCGGCTCGCCGGCGCGGACATGATCATCGGCGTCGACATCAACGACGACCGCAAGGCGTGGGGCGAACGCTTCGGCATGACGCACTTCGTCAACCCGACGGACATGGGCAAGGACCTCG
>JBIQHO010000278.1:0-4860 GCA_044508545.1 Bradyrhizobiaceae bacterium
CCACTGGTCGGTGAGATAGGGCTCGATCACCACGCCGGAGCGATCGCCGTGCGGCACCATGTGCGTGTTCGGCTCGATCTTTTCGAGGATGCCGTCGGCCTCAAGCCATTCGACGATCCGCTTGCGCGCAACGAAGCGGTCCACGCCGTGGAGCGTCGCGGCGCGGGGCGAGGCGTTCTGCGGCAGGCCGCGCCAATAGGCTTCGTTGTCGGTCAGCGCAATGCGGCCCTCGATGTCGAGCACGTTGATCTGCGCCAGGTCGTGGCGCTTGCCGACCTCGAAGTCGTTGAAGTCGTGCGCCGGCGTGATCTTGACCGCGCCCGAGCCCTTCTCGGGATCGGAATACTCATCGGCGATGATCGGGATCCGGCGGCCGACCAGCGGCAGGATCACGTGCTTGCCGACCAGATGGCGATAGCGCTCGTCGCCGGGATGCACCGCGACCGCGGTGTCGCCGAGCATGGTTTCCGGCCGCGTCGTCGCCACAACGATGAAGGTCGACGGATCGTTCGGATCGAAGGTCCTGCCTTCGAGCGGATAGCGCAGGTGCCACAGGCTGCCCTTGACCTCGACCTGCTGCACTTCGAGATCGGAGATCGCGGTGAGCAGCTTGGGGTCCCAGTTGACCAGCCGCTTGTCCTTGTAGATCAGCCCGTCGCGATGCAGTTCGACGAACACCCTCGCCACCGCGCGCGACAGCCCCTCGTCCATGGTGAAGCGCTCGCGCGACCAGTCGCAGGAGGCCCCCAGCCGCTTCAACTGCTTGACGATGACGCCGCCGCTTTCCGCCTTCCACTGCCAGACCCGATCGAGAAACCCGGCACGACCCATCTCGCGGCGGCCGGGCTCCTTCCGCTCCATTAACTGCCGCTCCACCACCATCTGCGTCGCAATGCCGGCGTGATCGGTGCCGGGTTGCCACAGCACGTCGCGGCCGCGCATCCGCTCGAAGCGGCACAACACGTCCTGCAACGTGTTGTTGAGCGCGTGACCCATGTGCAGCGACCCGGTGACGTTCGGCGGCGGAATCACGATCGTGAACGGCTCGGCGTCACCGCGCCCGGCCCGCCCGGCCTTGAAGGCGTCAGCCTCTTCCCAGACACGGAACATGCGGCTTTCGATATCGGCAGGCTGATAGGTCTTTTCGATCATGGCGATGCAATCATACTTGGCGCCGTTCGGGGCGAATTCGCAGAAATAATGAAGAGCGGCTGACCGTCGGGAGCACGATCCTATCCCAAAACCGGTTCCCGCCTTTCGGGGATCGTGTCCTAAAAGCCCCTCAGCGCGCGCCAAGTCAACACGATCGCCGAACAAACCGGCTCAGGTGAGGGGATGCCGGCTACCAGAGGGCCAGCAGGGTGGACGCCGGATTGCGGTCCCTAAACAGGTCACGGCCGCCCGCGCGATACCCGCTCGATTTCTGTCTTGACGATGCGTTCGACCAGTCCCGGCAGGTTGTCATCAAGCCAGGACTTCAGCATCGGGCGCAGCATCTCCTTGACGAGGTCTTCAAGGGTGCGAGCGTTATTGCTCAAAACCGTGGTGGCGAGCGAGTTGAAGGCAGTCTCGACCGCCGAAACCGTCGAATGCGACAATATTTGCGCTGTCGGCGCGGCGTTCCGGGCAGCTGGCCGTTCGGCGGCGGCCGGACCCGGTCGGGGAGCTGGAGCCGTTTCCTCAAATTCCAGATCGTCCTGCGGTTCGACCTTCTGGAAGGCGGTCTGCACCGGAGACGGAACGGCCATCTCGTCTGTCAGTTCGAATACCTCGTCGACCGGATCGTGGACGTGACTGGGGATCGGGGTCGGGCGGACCTCCTCCCCTGTGGTTGCTGCATCGAGGTTCGCGAGCATGGCATCAATATCATCCTGACTGTTGCTGTCAGACTGCTTGGCGGGCGCGGCCGGTTTGGAGACAGCAGGAGCCGGCGCGGGTTTCGCAACCGTTGCATCCGTGGTCGCTGGCTTCGCGGCCGCCGCGGGTTTTTCGTCATCGGCGATGATGCGGCGGATCGACGCCAGAATCTCCTCCATCGAGGGTTCCTCGACCTTAGCAGGCTGCGTCATGGCCAACTCCAAATCTTCGCGGTCCGCGCTAGCGTCCTGGCATCAAGCAATAGGGGATTTTCCGGTCCGGATGCGCGGGCCTGGACTTTGACGCATGCCGCTTCGATCGCACACCCGACTTGTCCCCGATCAGGCGCTGCGAATCGATGCCGATATCAATTCTCCGCCCCGGACTTCTGCAGCAAGCCGACCCGAACCCGGATGACGCGCGAATCGCTTCGCAGCCTCATGCAAAGGTATGGCACGGCATTAATTGATTGCAAGCAAAGGGCTGTGGACACGGACCCTCGTCGGTCCGTGATTACTGCCCTGATGGCGTACGCACGCCGGCCCAACTGTCGCGAACCTGATGATAGTGGACACTTGGATCGTAAACGGTCGTGTTCAGCTTCAGCACCTGCGGCGACAGCCGGCCGACGGCATTCAGCACGGCGTAGGACGCGACCACGCGGTCGTGTTGAGCCGTCACCAGCGCCACCCGCGCGTTGACGAGCGTCTGTTGCGCGTTCAACACGTCGAACGTGGTCCGCTGTCCGGCCTTGGCCTCTTCGCGAATGCCGTTGACCGCGATCTCGGACGCCTCGACCTGCGCTTGCGCCGACGCCACCTGCGACTTGCCCGCGACCAACTGGCCCCACGCCTGCACCACGCTAGCGCGCGTCTGGTCGCGAACCTGTTCGAGAGTAAGGCGTTGCTGCGCCAGCGTTTCCTTGGACTGGCGGATCAGCGCATACTCCGCGCCGCCCTGGTAGATCGGAACCGTCACCTGCGCGATCGCGGATGCGAAGAACTGCTTCTGTATCGTGAGTTGCTGCGCGTAGCCCTGCTGAACGTTGGCCTGGAGACTGACGGTCGGGAACAGCGCGCCCTCGGCCACCTTGACCTGAAGATGGCTGACGTCAATGCCGTACATCGCCGCGGTGACATTGGGATTTTGGGTCAGGCTGAGATCCACGGAGCCTGCGAGCGTGGTCGGGAAAAAGCGGTCCACGGGCGAGCCCGGCGCCAATTGTCCCGGTTCGTTGCCGACGATGCGACGAAAGTTCGCGCGGGTGGTCGTGAGATTGGACTCGGCGGTCATAAGCTGAGTGTGACCGGCGGCAAGCTGAGCCTGCGACTGCGCAACGTCGGTGCGGGTGACTTCGCCGACATTGAAACGATCGCGGGTCTGCTTGAGCGTCTCCTCAAGCACGCGGACGTTGCTGCGCTGGACTTCCACGATGGCGGAGTCACGCAAGTAATCCATGTAGATGGTTGCCGCAGAGAGCAGCACGGTCTGTTCGAGAACCCTCAAGCCCTCACGCGAGGCCGAGACCTGCCCTTCCGCCGCGCGGGTCCTGTTGGAGGTCTGGAAGCCGTCGAAAAGGGTCTGCGACACGGTGGCGCCCACCGCCGCCGGTGCCTGTGCGCCGCGAAGCGACTGCCCGGGGCTCCCGGGCGCGCCTTGCGTGGCATCCGTATACTGGTAACCGCCGCTGGCCGTCACGGCGACCTTGGGCCGGAAGCCGGACAAAGCCTGTGGTACGTTTTCGTCGGTGGCGCGCACTGCGGCGCGCTGCGCGTTGAGCTGAGGATTGGTCTGGTAGGCGCGCACCAGCGCCGCCTCGATCGTATCGGCGAAGACGGGTGTCGTCGCCCCCGACCATGCCGTCACAAAAGCCAGCGCGGCTGACCCGGCAAGCACCCTCATACCACCCATCCGCGGAATTCCATCTCTTTTTCCGGACGCTGCAGAGGTTGCACCTCTGCACCGGACCCCCTCGAGTCAGTTGTCCCCATACGAGCATATTCGCTGCGAGAGCGAGACGGAACCCCTTACGGGCGTTCGCGATCGAAACTCTCACGCTGGGGCATCGCGGCCACACCCGACCCACTGGACCGGAATTGCGGCCGAATTAAACCACGACCGCCCTGGTCAAAGTTTTCGTTTTTTCGCAACGGTCCGACCGGCTTTCCTCAACTTGAAAAGAATAAACCTCATGCAACATCTTATCTTCAAAATTATTTATGGAATGCTTGGCGCATCAGACATTCACCTCGACAGCAACAACAGGCAGCAGGAGCAGTTGAGCCGCCACGCCGCGGTGCCGAGCCCTGCCCTGCCTCCCGGCCTGGTGAACCCGGCTCCGGCATCAGCTAATCCACGTCTTCGACAGCGCCGGGCGAGATGCCGAAGGCTTTCTGCGCCAACGTCGCCGCCATGAATTCATCGAGATCGCCGTCAAGCACGCCGGAGGTATCCGAAGTCTGCACTCCGGTTCGGAGGTCCTTCACCATCTGATAGGGCTGCAGGACGTAGGACCTGATCTGATGACCCCAGCCGATGTCGGTCTTGGCCGCCTGATCCGCGGCCGCCTGTTCTTCCCGCTTCTTGAGTTCGATTTCATAGAGTCTCGCCCGCAACATGTCCCAGGCCTGCGCACGATTCTTGTGCTGCGAACGCCCGGCCTGGCAAACGACCGCGACACCAGTCGGAACGTGGGTCAGCCGCACCGCCGATTCGGTCTTGTTGACGTGCTGGCCGCCGGCGCCGCCGGAGCGCATGGTATCGGTGCGGACGTCGGATTCCTTGATGTCGATCTTGATGCTGTCGTCCACCACCGGGAAGATCGCCACGCTCGAAAATGACGTGTGACGTCGTGCGTTGGAATCAAACGGCGATATCCTGACAAGACGGTGGACGCCCGCCTCGGTCTTGAGCCAGCCATAGGCATTGTGGCCGCTGACCTGGATCGTCGCCGACTTGATGCCGGCCTCTTCGCCGGGCGTCGCTTCCAGATACTCGACCTTG
>JBIQHO010000279.1:0-4847 GCA_044508545.1 Bradyrhizobiaceae bacterium
CACCCGGTTGGTGGCATAAAGCATCAGATAACGGCGGAGGAAGTTGAAGATCGCATCGAATATCAAGGCGCCGATCGCCCCGGCCGCCAGGACATAAAGCGTCGTAAAGCTTTCGTGGACAAGGACCTTATCGATAACGAGCTGGAAGAAGATCGGAAGAACCAGCCCCAGCGCGTAAAGCAGGATCGCAGCAACGGCGACATCAACAAACAGCCGCCATTCGCGCAGCAACTCCGGGACAAACCAGCGGAAGCCGAATTTCTCCCGCTCGCCGGCCGAACGATTGTGACGCTTGACCAGCAGGACGACGCCGCTCCAATTGGCGCAAAAGCGAGCTCGATCGACGATGACAGGCTCGTTCTGGCGCTCGGCAAGCGGATCAATCACACGAACGAACTGCTCGCCGTCCGGCGCCGCGGCGGCGGCTGTCACCACAACCCAGTTGCCGTTGGTGAGTCGCACCGCCGCGGGGTAAGCCTCGCCGAGATTGAACAGCGTCTGCCAGTCAGCCCTCGTGATGCGCGCGCGCAGTCCCGCTTTTTTCGCCATCCGCAGCATCATCGCCTGCGACACGACCTCCTGGCCGACGGCGTATGTATGCTTCAGGCGCTCCACCGAAAGATCAATGCCGTGGTGGGTTGCAACCCATGCAAGACATTCGAGGGCAGTCCGACTGCCTTCGCTGGAAGGCTCGATCCGAGGGAGACTGGCAGCGTCGGACTCAAGGTTGTCGTTCTGAGCAGACTCAACGGAAATTGCTCGAGACATTGGGTGACCGCGGGTTCTGAGGGGTACTGGGATTTTCGGGCGCCGCACCGGCATGGGAAGGCTCGGGCTGCATTCTGGGTGAGTTCCGCTTCACGACGCCGGCGTCGACCAACCCTTGCAATGCGTTCTGCATCACCTCCACAGAGTTGGCGAAGCCTTCTATCGAAAAGATGATCCGCTGACGGAAAACCTTTTTCGGCGCATTGTTGGCATCGCGCTCGGTCGGCGAGAGACTGACAAGATCGACACGAACGATCGAACCGCCAACCATGATCTCACCGATTCCGTCCGTATAGATTTCGTCATGCATTGCGTCCTCCTATGCGGGTAGCTGTGCCTGGAACAGGACATCCACCCTGCACCATGGAACTGAAAATGCTTGTCGGATCTTTTAAGGGCTCGCACTGCCCTGGGCGCAGACGCCGTTGCCGCCGCCTGCGCTCGACAGGGCGCCCGGCCTTCCATTTGGCAGGGTCGGCGGCAAGATCGGCGGCAAGGTCGGCGAATGGCTCCCGCCGAACGATACGATGCGACATGGGCCTTCCAGCCGGGGTTACCGGACTTGTATAATCGACCTGCTGCCGGCCACAAACCAGTAATCTCTCGGTCAGCCGTGCCATCACCTTCTCCTGCAGGACGATGTGCTATTTTGTGAAACTCCGCAAGGAACCTTCGATTTAAGGCAAGGACGGATAAAGGGAGGAAAGCCCTTTCCTGCGGCCAAGTCATGGTCCCGGCAACCCCCTGCAGGGAGACTTGCGAGGCCTCGTAGAAGCCTCGTTAGGCGTGGGGACCGATCGGCTTGAATATAGCCGGGCCTTGCGTCTTCCGTCGGACGAAAGCGACATCCTCGCGGCAATATAGCTTAAACATCACCCACCTTGCCGATCAGGTCCGTCCACTAGACACGCAGCGAGACCGGTCGCGACCAAGCCGTCGCGAGCGCCACTATAAGACGCTATAAGAGACAGGCACGCCGGTGCGCAACATTAACGACGTTTGGCGAAAGGGCGCCAAGGATGTCCAAAACGAGCCACCGTGGTCCAGCAATGACTTCAGACCGTAACTTTAGCTATCCGGAAAATGACCGGATAGCGCCTCCCATATCGGATCGATCTCACCATAACGAAACGGCCGCCAGACCTATGAGCAGGAAGTGGCGGATGAAGCTCGAAGCCGCTGCGCGAACGCATCACATTAACCTTATCATCTCAGCCCTCGTGCGCGACCAGACGTTTGCTGGCAAGGAGATACCCATCCAGCACTATTGTGTCGAAGCATGAGCTTGCACTGCTTCATCACATCTTCGGCACTGATTTTTTGCTTTTTGAGTTATCGCTTGGAGCCTTCGAGGACCCTGTCTGTTATCAGAGGCTTAGGAGGGCACCCTGCGAAGATATTAGCCAGGGAAACGCGTTTAAAATAAAAAATAAAATGTAGAATCTGGTTTGTCTTCGTTATAGGATTCGGTCAGTTTATTTTAGGAGCAACTTAAAATGTTCGGATTTTTGTCAAAAATAGTTCTCCTTCTCCTAGCCATGATCGGCGGCGCCGCCACGGGTTATGTTTACTATCATGGCGGAATACCCTCTAATATCTTTCAGTTCGGGTCACCCGACCATTGGCAGCACGGAGGCGTTCATGGAGCTCCGGGGCCGTTAATGGGGGCGGGGCTTCCCATGGTCGGAATTGCGTATGGCGTTTATCGATTCGTCCGATGGCGTCGCAAAGTTGACTAGCTGGAAAGCTGACCGGCTCAGGACTCCTTGATCAGAGCTAAAGGATGACGGCTGCTGCGGAGCAGATGGGCAGACATGAATGTATGTGCCCATCGGTCGCAGCGGATGCGGATGCGCCGCCACTCGCCCTTTGCGGGGACAGGCTCTTGATCCTGCCGAACGCATTTTCGATCTTATGCCGTTGGCGATAGAGAATGTGGCGATAGAGAATGCGATCATGTTCGATCGGCTTTGCTGGTTGACGTCGATGGGATGCAGGCCACGATACGGGCCGCGAGCGCATGGCGGAGTCAGTTGGCTAGCCGTGGCCCTTGTCACGAAGTCGCCCTTGTCACGAACGTGTCGTGAAGCAACTGCTTCGCGGATGGCACTCCTTATCATCATAATCTCTGGTCGTCGCTGAGCGGCAATAGGACATCGTGCAGCTTGGAGTTCAGGCCGCCGAATGGCGCTTTAATTACGCTTTAATCAAACGGCTTCGAAAACCGGCAAGTGCCCCGCCGCGCCGGCATGATCGTCACTCATTGACTCGCCAGCGCCCTGCCTGCCTAGGTTCAGGGGCGCTTGCCAGAATGACGCGCTTGATACCGATCCACTCGTTGACCGTCTGCTGATAGAGCGGCTTCGCGGTTTTTTTGCCGGCGAGCACTAGCCATACTCACTCTTCGCAGGAAAAATTGTCGCGACGGAAGCCTCTCGTTCCTCCACGTCATCCGGCGTAAACTCCGCCTTGCCGCAGAAGTCGGCGAGCATCACACGCAACCGTGGTTCCAATTGCAGCAGATTAGCTGATCGGGACGACGTTCGGCTTCGGCCAGTTCCTGCTGGCGTAAGTCCTTCCTCAACTTTCGCGTAAAAATCTGGCGCATCGTTCGGTGGAGATACAATAGTCTTGCGCGGTCGCCGGGAACGTCGCGCCAGCGCGTCGATGTTTTGCAATAGCCCATGCCGAGACACCGATCCCACAGAGTCGAGTTCAAGCGTCAGGTCGCCCAGGAATTTCTGGCCGATGCTTTCGTACTCGACGAATGCAGCCGGTAGGAAGACGAGACATTGGTCGGGCGGGGCCACTAGCCCTCAGCCGCGAACATGGCATCTAGAAGCAGCCTGTCTGGAGGCATCGGCGACGCAGGGATTGGCTGTCATTCACCCACAAAACTGCTACTCCTGTAAAACAAGGAGAATCCTCTATGAGTGCGCGTGCGCTGTCCGTCGTGGCCATCGCCCTTTGGCTTGCTACTATTGCTGTAGCCGTATTCTTCTTCGTTCGCGGTCAGACGCGGGTGGCGCCCGACGGGCGAACGACTGTTCTGCTCGCATCGGATGAGCGCAATCTCGTTCTCACCGAAATGCGCAACATGCTTGAGACCGTGCAGATTGTCGTTGACGGGATGAAGGCTGGCGACCTGAAGCAGGTTGCGCAGGCGGCGCGTGCGAGTGGCATGGCGGCGGCCGCCGACGTCAATCCGACGCTGATGGTCAAGTTGCCGCTCGAGTTCAAGGAGCTCGGGCTCAGCGTCCATAAGCGCTTCGATGAGATTGCAACTGCAGCTGATTCGGGTGCGAGCCGCGAACAGCTGCTCGCGAAGCTCAGCACGCAGCTGTCGGCCTGCGTGTCTTGCCATGCCGGCTATCGCCTGGATGCGATACCGACGACGAAGTGACATGCCTGATGGTTGATTGCTGTGCAAGGTGTCGATCGTGACTTCGCTCCCATCGACTTTTTCGATTATCTCAATGGCGCTACTGGCGGCATCTGCAGCGTCCGGCCTTTGTGCCGATTCACATTAGCGTTCCAACCATGAACGCACCGACTCCTAACATTCGACCCGCCAACGTGAGCCAGCGTCTTGAGACTGCCAGAGACGAGGAACGAGGTAATCTTCGTCGTGGGCGGACTAATCTCACACGGCGAATAGCGCATCGGCCCCGTCTCTTTTTGTAACGACCAACTCCGACGTTTCGGTGCGCGAGCATCTGTCGTAGCGGTGTGAATGCGTCGCCAATTCTTGAGCCTGCCGAACATGTTATCGACTTTGTGGCGGTGACGATAAAGTTCGCGATGATGTTCGAACGGGTTTTGCGGTTTGGCTTCGAATGCATGCTTCCGCGCGCTTCCGATCACTCTCCGTATCGCTGCTTTGAAACTAACCTTAAGTTGATTGTCCGATGCAACTTCGGGCGATAGTCTACAGACGTCGGTTGCAGTTGGCACTCGCTCCCAGCCTATATCTTTTTAAACGTCATCGACGCATTCTTTGTGTGTCCGCATACTTCCAGGAACGTTAGGTCATCGACTCATTAAATCGCAACCAGATGCGGATTGAGGCGAGTTTGATG
>JBIQHO010000280.1:0-4747 GCA_044508545.1 Bradyrhizobiaceae bacterium
AGAGGATGTCGGTGTCAAGTTGTGCGGCCGCGCGATTGTTGAGTCGTGCGAAATTGAACGGCCCCTCGATTTGCAACGTCCGGATGCCGCGCCGTGGCAGATCGGCAAGAAAGCCGATCGTTTCCGGGTCGGCGCTGTCGTTGTCGATGACGAGGATATCGGCGCGACAGCGTTTGATCGCGGGTGCAATGCTGTCGAGGCATTTGCGTAGCAGCGATACGCGATCGCGCGTCGGGATGACAACCGTGGCCCGCGGTTGAACGCACGGTCGCCTGATCCGAACCGCGGGAAAGAAATTGCCTCGCTGCTCGGTGATTTCGGCATCAATTCCGCGCGCCCGCAGGTGCAGACGGCTTGCCGCAGATAGCAATCGGCCGGCTTTTGCTCGATCGAACCCCGGCATCGTTCCCAATGCTCCGGGCAGGTGAAGGACATCTGCCTGCCGCGGACCAGCCCTGTCCAGCAGGCTGTTGAAGAGGCGATAGATGTTGTCCGGGCGCGCCGCGAGCGCCGGGATCAGGGCGTCGCGCCGCATCGCGAACAGATACGCGCAATATCCTTGTTCGAGCATTCTTTCATAATCGAACGCCGGAAAGGCAAGCGGCCAAAGGCGCCCGTCTTCGGCGAGAAAGTCGAGGTCGCCATATAGGGCGACCGCATCGGGATGGGCGTCGAAAGCGGCGGAGATGCGCGCCAGCGCGTTGCGCTCCAGCGCAACACCCGCCATGGCCACCACAACGTGGCTCGCATCGGGCGTGACGTTCTGCAGAAATTCCAGCATGGCGTCGCTGTCGATCCGGAGTGACGGACCGTCAATCGCCCCCGCAGTCCAGTTTTCGTTGCATTGCGTTTCCAGCGTGGACAGCGTCTGTTGCGCGCGATCGCTGCCGGCGATCACCACGGCCAGCCGAAGCGAACTCGGTTGCGGCTCCGGAAGCGGGAAACGATCGCGCCAGTCGCCATAGTCGTGAAGGGGTAGCGAGGCGGGAATGAGCTGATCGTATAACTTGCCGCGCAGCCGCTCGGCGTCGTAACCGCCAACGGCATCGATCAATCCGGCGAGGCCATCGGGGAATGCGACGAAGACGGCCGCTGCGGGGATTTGCTCGCCGTCTTCTTTCCGCAGCAGGATTCGATGGACACGGCCGTCGCAAAAGCGTTGCGGGACGTGGAAATCGAAGGCGCGAACGTTGCGCGAAGCCTCTCCCTCGACCTCGCCGCCAATGTGAGTCCAGGACGCAGCGCGCAGTTGTGCGACGGTTTCTCCATCGACGATTGCTTCCAGCGTGACGGCGACTTCGCTGTCGATCCAGCCCTGGAAACGCAGGCCACCCAGCCAGCGCAGCTTGCAGTCCGGGCGCAGACCAACCGCAGCCACGCTGTTATTTTCAAGGTCGATGGGGTGGCCGATGGGAGTTCCGAGATTGGCGAGGCGCGCCGAAAGATGGCGGGCGGCAAGAAGCAGATCGGGATCAATGGCCACCGCAAAGCCGCATGTATTGCCGAGGTCTCGCTGATAGCATTCCGGCGCGAAACCATCGGCATAGGCTGTCTTCACCACCAGGCCGTCAAGCAGGATGTCGACCGTGAAGCGGCGTTCCGGAGTCTGGGGATCGAACACGAAGCCGGATACCGTCCCGTCATCGCTGAGCGCGAGCCGGCTGGCCAGCTCCGGCTCGACGATCGGCAGCTTGCGGGCGGGGATGACGCGCGTCATGTGCTGGATCGCTCGATCCATGCGATAACAGCTTCGACCAGTTCGCAATCGTCCGCGTCTGTCGGGATCGCAAGATCGCGCTGGCGTGGTTTGATCGATCCGGCGGACCAGTCGCGGAAGGCGACAGGTATCGAAGCGCGCCTTGCGGTTTCGACGAGTGGATGGCCGAATGCCGGACCTTCGAAGTCCGTGAGCAGCCAGCCCGGACGGTGCGGCGCGAGCACATCTCCGATCTCGCCGACTGTAATCGCACCGGTGACGAAAACATTCGCGTGGGACATCAGGCGATCGTCGTCGCTCGTCTTGCCGGCGACAACGATCGATCTGGATGGCTCCCGCCGCCCCAGGTGCTCCGCCAACCTTCGTATCAGGCGGAAGGATGCAGGCGAGGGGGCGGAAGGTACGATCGCAAGCGACCGGCGCGGGCCGCGAACCCGCGGCAGCGTTAGCGGAAGGGTCGGCCAGTCCTTAAGGACGATTTTGCGGTTGGGCCAGCGAGCCTTCGCAAACGCCCTGGCTGCCTTGCTGGACGCGAGAAACGGTATTTCGTCGCCAAGCGCGATGGCGGCTTCGCCGAGGTCGCCTGCCGTCACCCATGGATTGAGGGGAAGGCCGAGGCCTCGCATCAGCGCGACCAGTTGCGGCAACGGATTCGGCTCGATGATCTCGACGCGATCGGGATGCAGCCGGGCGATGATATCGGTGGCATCTGCGATGGCAGCGTCGGTGTCGAAGCTCAAACGGACAGTCTGCGGGCTGCTGCCGTCGGCCGCCTTGAGATGAACGGTGTCGCGCTCCCGCAACAGAAGAATCGCCCGCTCGCCGCCTTCGCGGAGATGGCGGGCCCGCTCCTCGGCGACGGCGGCGAAGCTCCGTTGATTGCCGAGAATCAGCACCGAAGGCTCAGATGGCCATGGCAGCGCCCGATCAAGCTTCGCACGCGCGGGGCGCAACGGGTCCGCGACCTCGAAGGCGCGACATTCCCGCCGGTAGTTGGGGAATCGCCGGTCGAGGATTTCGAGATTGCGGAGCACGAGGCGTCGCTTTTCGTGCCGGAAGGATTTCGAGCCGTGATGCCCGACATAGACGGACGGAGCGCAGACGTTGCGAAAACCCCCGGCGCGCGCGCGCAAGCAGAGATCGACGTCCTCGAGATAGCCTCGCTCGAAATTGTCCGACAGCCCGCCAATGGTGGCGAGACAGTCGCGCGTGATATAGAGGCAGAAACCGATGCCGCTCGGGACGTCGGTGACGTCACCGGCATTGGCGATGTGCGCGATCCGGTCGATCTCAAGAATTCTCTCATAGCTGTGCATCGGATTGAGGGCGTTCGGCGTCGGAAACGAAAAGATGTCGCCGTTGTTCGACAGCGGGGTAACGGTCCCGATATCCGGTGCGGAACGCGCAACGGTCGCCAATCGCTCGACGAAACCTGGCGGCACGATGGTATCGGAATTGAGCAGCACGACGTCGCCTGCCGGCAGGATGTCCAGCGCGCGATTGATCGCACCGACGAAGCCGAGATTGGTCTCGTTGACGAGACGGTCGATCGTCCCGGCCGCGGCGAGTTCCTTCAAATAACGCCGCAGTTTTGGTTCGGGCGTGGCATCGTCAACCGCCAGAATGCGGAAGGGTTGTCCTCCGGATGATGCGCGCGCCTTGATGAGGCTGTCGAAGCAGTCAAGCGTTGCCTGTACGTCCCGGTACACCGGAACGATGACGGTGGGCGCGGTGACATCGGATCGTGGCGCGGTGGATTGGCGTGCGCCGGTGCGGATACCCGGCAAACGGGATAGGTTGGATGCGAGCCGGCGCACATGGATGGTCTCATTGCCGCAGGTCAGCGTCAGAATCTGGGGCGCAGCGGATGGTGGGCGCCGAACCAGGAAGGCTGTCGCCTGAATCTCCATGCCGGCCAGCGGATGAAACGAATTGGGTTCAAGCGTGCTGGTGAGGCTGCCGTTTTCAAACGCAAGGCTGACTTCGATCGTGTTCGCCTTGGTCCATGCGACCCAGCCCGTTACATGGTTGTCAAACGCCGAACAGGCGGTCCAGTGCCGATCCCCTGCACCGTGAAGTTCCTTGATGGCGGCTCGCAGGATCGCCGGATTGCTGTCGCGGCCGATCAGATTGGCGGCCGCGCTTCGCCGGCGATCGCCCGTTGCCCATGCGAGCATCCTGCGGTTGGCGGCAAGATCGGACGGGTCAACGAGAAGCGCCTCGGCGAGGTCGGCCAAGGCCGCATCGCTGCGCTCCAGCCTCCAGTTCGCCTCCGCGCGGAGAACGAAGCAATGCGCAGCCGATGCACCGACCCGGCAACGCCTGTCCGCGTATTTGAACGCCGCGAGAAAGTCCTGATCCATGATCGCTTGCGCAGCCATGCGTTCGAGCTTGACGTGCGAAGCAAATCCGCCAGGAGCCTGAGTGTCACTCGCGGGCCCGAGGATCATCTGGCGTTGTCCTGACCGGTGAGGGCCTGAGCTGTGCTTCGTGACTGCTGGCCGTCCGCACGTGACCCGAAAAAGGCGGAAGCCGGTTGTCTATCAGACCGCACTCGCCTGACGCTGCTGGCTGCGGAAGACTCTCACCCGCGCAGAACCGGCTGGCTTGCGCGGCATTGCTGGTGCTGCGTCCTGTTCTGCAGGTGCAGTCTGCTCGATGCCGATGCGAATTCCAACCAGCGGCTCGCGATTGGTCGGACCCGACAACACCACGCGCCTGCCGACCGCGCGCAGCGTTGGCGCATTCAGGAATCCAGCTTCGGCGACAAACTTCAGGTCATCGGCGCCGCTCATTTCGAGCACCACGGCGGTTAGGGGAAGGGCCCGGCCGCGGGTGCCGGCATAGGTGCCGAGCGGCACCATCCTGCCGCTGCCGGACTGACCATTGGCGAACTGGACCGCGTAACGGATATCGACGCTTGCGGGCCTGTCCGGCCATTCTAGAGCCACGCCTTCGACGCGTGACGGCGCTGCCGGACCCGCGATCCATGCATTGGGTCCGACAACGATGTCGCCGCGACCCGCGACA
>JBIQHO010000281.1:0-4728 GCA_044508545.1 Bradyrhizobiaceae bacterium
GGCTGTCCGGCGCAGGCTTGCGGTAGAACGTGCCTGGAAGAGGTGACCTGATTTCCGCTTTGCTCATCTTCTCTCGCCTCTCGTTTGGCTGCACTCGCTAGAGCTGAATTTCCGACAGGGGTGCGATCCGAATTCCGTGGGCGATCAACTCGGCCCGCATTTTCTGCGCCAGTTCGGCCGCGCCGGGCGTGTCGGAATGGAAGCAGATGGACTCGAACTCGATGTCGATGTCGCCGCCTTCGACCGTGCGCACCCTGTTGTCGAGGCAGGCCCGGAGAACCCTGTCCGCGACGGCGTGCGGGTCGAGCCTCTGCGCCCTGCGGGTAAAGACGATCGAGCCGCTATTGCCGTAGTCGCGGTCGGCGTAGAATTCCCTTGCGACCGGGTGCCCGGCCTCCTTGGCGATGCGATAGGTTTCGGAAGCGCCCATGCAGAGCAGGGCCGCATCCGGCGTGATCGTGCGCATCGCCTGCACCAGGGAACGTGACAATGACTCGCTTGCGGCGATGTCCATATACATGGCGCCGTGCGGCTTCACATGCTGTATGCGGGCGCCATAGCGGCGCGCGAATTCGCGCAACGCGCCCACCTGGTAGACAATGTCATTGACGACTTCGTCGCTGCTGGCATTCATCCGGCGGCGCCCGAAGCCCTGCAGGTCGCGATAGCCCGGGTGGGCGCCGATGCCGATGCCGCGCTCGGCGGCGAGTCGCACTGTCAGGTCCATGAGATTGGGGTCGCCGGCATGGAACCCGGTGGCGATATTGGCGGAACTGATGAATTCCAGAAGATGGCTGTCATCGGCATCGGCAAGGCGCCATTGACCGAAACCTTCTCCCATATCGCAATTGATATCGACGATCGAGATCGCCACACCGTTCCCCTGCGCAAGTTCCCTTTGTAGGCTGTTGGCCAGCCATTTTTAAGTATGCTAACGCATGGGCTTCCCATTGGATAATTCAATTACCAGAATTTCAAATTCGATTTTTCAGATACCATTTTATGCTGGAGATGCGACAAGGAGCCCAAAACGACAGGTAAATAGCGATGCGCGGTATTATATCGGCTCCGGGCGTCATCGAAGGGAGTGATGCCAGTATTGCATTTTCAGATTTTAGATGAGATTTTCACCGGGAAAACGGATACTGGAAATGATCCCCACAATTCGCCAGATACGCTATTTCGTTTCGACGGCGGAGCACGGGCAGGTTTCCCAGGCCGCCATCGACCTGTCCATATCCCAATCCGCCATCACCACGGCGATCAAGGAGCTGGAAAGCGCGACGGGAGTGGACCTCTTCACGCGCACCGCGCACGGCATGGAACTGACCCCCGCCGGCCGGGAGTTTCTTTTCCATGCCTATGATATCCTGAACAAGCTGTCCGAAGCCATGACGGTCAAGGTGCCGTCGAGCGATCTGCAAGGCCAACTGAACGTCGCCGCTACCTATACGGTCCTGGGCTACTTCCTGCCCCATCACATCGACAGGCTGTCGCGCAGCTACCCGAAGCTGCAGATCCAGCTTTTCGAACTGACGCGTGATGCAATCGAGGAAGGGCTGCTTTCGAACCGCTACGACATGGCCGTCATCCTGACGTCGAACAACGTCAATCCCGACCTGTCCACCGAGACGCTGCTCAGTTCCAGACGTCGTCTGTGGCTTCCTTCCAAGCATCCGTTGCTGTCACGCGACAGCGTCGGGCTGAAGGAGATTTCCGAAGAGCCCTACATCATGCTCACGGTCGACGAGGCTGCGCACACGGCGCTCAGATACTGGAGCCAGACGCCCTATCGTCCACAGGTCAAGCTCAGGACCTCCTCGACCGAAGCGGTGCGTTCCATGGTCGCCAACGGCCACGGTGTGGCGATCCTGTCCGACATGGTGCACCGGCCCTGGTCTCTGGAAGGCAAGCGCATCGAGACCATCATTCCCCGGGACCCGATCCCGTCGATGGACATAGGGCTGGCATGGCGCCGCGATGTCGATTTCACCCCGGCGATGGATGCATTCAAGGACTATTTCCGCCGGGCTTTCTCGATCGGCCATGCGCCGATATAGGCCGGCAGGAACTTTTCGTGCGGAAGCAAGGCCGCGCCGGCAGCTGGCCAGGGGCGGGCATCCTGGCTCCTGCCGTCACTCCTTCGACTGCGACCCGGGCGACTGCGACACGGGCGACTGCGACACGGGGGCGACGCGGATGCCGTTTTGCGCAAGCGCCTCGCGGATGGTCTGCAGCAGTTCGGCGGCGCCGGGGGTGTCGGAATGGACACAGACGGATTCGAAGCCGATGTCGATGTCCGCGCCCTCGACGGTCAGCACCTTGCCGTCCCGGCATGCGCGCACGACCTTGTCGGCCACGGCCTTGCCGTCGAAACGATCGACCTTTCTGGCGAACACGATCTTTCCATCCCGGTGATAGTCGCGGTCGGCATAGAATTCGCGCACGACGGGCTGCCCCATCTCCTTGGCGATCCGGTAGGTTGCGGAGGCGCCCATGCAGAAGACAAAGGCGTCCGGCGCGATGGTGCGCATAAGGTCGACAAAGGCGCGCGACAGAGCTTCGTTGTCGGCCAGCTCCATGTAGAGCGCGCCATGCGGCTTCACATGCTGCAGGCTGCCGCCATGCCTGCGCGCGAACTCGCGCACCGCCCCGACCTGATAGACGATGTCGTTGATGAGTTCCTCGTTGCTGCCGGTGATCCGCCGCCGCCCAAAGCCCTGCAGGTCGCGATAGCCTGGGTGCACGCCGATGCCGACCTTGTTGGCGATCGCCAACTGGATCGTCTGGTCGATGAGGTTGGGATCTCCGGCATGGAAGCCTGCCGCTATGTTGGCGGAACTGATCATGGCCATGAGCCGGGCGTCGTCCGTTTCGCCCAGCTTCCAATGGCCGAAGCCTTCGCCCATATCGCAGCTGATATCTATTTGCGACATAGCCATGTGCCATCCTCTCTTCGCACCGTGATGCGCAGAACCATAGCCTTAGGCCTGTGGGCTGGAAAATTCTATTATCGCTGCCGTTTTTTCTGAAAATCCGATACGCTCGGCAGACAATGCCGCTGTCGCGCGACCGCTCGGAACGATCTGGCGCCTCGACCGGAATGTCAGGTCGCCACATACATTTTCGAAACGATCCGCCACCCGTCGGCGCAACGCATCAGGCCCAGATGATCCCTGAACCTCTTGTCATGCACGCGTACATTGACGGCAAGCAGCGCCGCATCGGCCGAAAGCGTGAGGATGCCCTCCAGCCGCTCCTCGCGTGGCTGGCCGACGCTTGCCGGCGATTTTCGCGCCGCGATGATCTCGCGGTAGCGGTCGAGCGGCAATACGGTCCCCTTTCCGCCCTGCACGGTGAACAGATGGCAGGACGGATGGAAAAGAGTGTCGAACAGGGCGAGATCGCACCCGTAAAGCATGTCGAAATAGAGTTGCGCTGCCTTTTCCAGGTCCGGGATCGTGCTCACGGGGGTACGTTTCCTGAAGGTCGTGGAGGAGGTGTCGGATGATTGCCGCGGGCTGCGTCCGGCGCAAGATCGTAAGGTCTCGTCGATGCGAGTGACGGTCTCGCCGTCTCGTTTTCAAGCCAGCGCGCGAGGCGAGGGGCAGTCCCGCGCCAATCGCTGACGGCTCGGAAATCGATGTATTCCAGCGCCACGGCTGTTGCGAGACGGTCGATGCGGGCGCCTTCTGCGCATATCGCGGCTGCCTGGGCCTCCAGGGCGGCGATGGCCCTTTCTATGCGCTGGTCGTGCCTGGCGATGGCCGCCATGTTCGGTTCCGAAGCCTGCCGGCGCAATTCCATCGTCCGTGCGACACTGGCTTCCATCAGGCCCGTCGCCAGGCTCCATCGCGTCTGTACCACCCAGTCCGCAAGCGCGACGAACTCGACCTCCGGACGAAGCGAGCCAAAATACATGCAGATCACACGGCTGTCGAAAAGGGCGCGATCATCTCCCAGAACCAATGTCGGAATCTGGCGCAGTGGATTGAGGACGTCGAGAAAGTTGGCGGCGTAAACGTCGATGACCCGGTTCTCGACCTGCAGCCCCAGTTCCAGTGCCGTTGCCAATGCCAGGCGCCCGAAGGGCGTGTTGGGGCCGTTGAACAGATACATGGGTGCGACCAGTTGTGAACCGAACGGTAGTTGATGGGATAAGGCGTCCGGCATCGAGGACGCTAAGGACAAGGAAGAATCCTGTCCAATAGAATTGCCGTCCGTCAGCTTATCGGAAATTCCCATGACCACGGGTGAGGCGGCCTCAACGCGGCTTCCGTTCCGCCGCCGCCCATGACGCAAGGGCTTGGCCGGCATCGCCTCGCACTCGGCGTGGGTGCCCTCCATGAGGCAGGCCGCCTTGTGAGAGCACGGCGCCAACCGGTTCACGCCGCAGGTCTTTATTTTCCAACATGGTAGAGCGCGAAACGAGGCGTTTCGTCTTTCCTTGACAGGGATGATGCAGTGGTATACTGGTCCATTGACCGGACCACCAGACCTGTGAGGACAGATGGTGGGGAGAGATGGATATACGCACGATATTGGCGGACGACGGCACAGCGTTGAGCGGTGTGCCGAAGCAGTCCATGAAGGATTTCGTCGTCCAGAAGATCGCGACATTCATCGCGACAGGCATCCTGGGCGTCGGCGACCAGCTGCCGAGCGAACGTGAGCTTGCTTCGGCCCTGTCGGTCAGCCGCGAGACCGTGCGTGGCGCCATCCTCATTC
>JBIQHO010000282.1:0-4721 GCA_044508545.1 Bradyrhizobiaceae bacterium
AACTCGCCTCAATCCGCATCTGGTTGCGATTTAATGAGTCGATGACCTAGACTAGCCCGCAACGGAGTTACCATCCGCGCCCGGCTGCGTTGAACTCATCGCTATTGCGACGCGCTCGGTCGTAAGGCCAACACGTGAAGTTGGACCCGGCTAAGCACGGCGGGTGTACTGCTGGAGAGAAACACCTTCGCTGGCGTGTCGTAGCCCTTGCGCACCGCCGGGCCAAGACATTCGATCACTTGTCGATCCAGCTCTTCCTGCTGGCCAAATGGGTCAACCTCCTCGACCACATGGGACACCAGTCCGATGATAAACGAGAGACCCCGAGGCACGACGGTTCCGACAAGCTCACGCGCCCTCGGACACATCTTCTCCGCGTCGTCGTCGGAATCGGGATCTCCGCCCAATGCGCGCTCGACCTCGCAGAGGGGCTTGCCGCTGATCCAGGCGACGAGGCCAGGGAGTACGAGCGGCAATTCCTCCGCGGTGAGCTCTGCGTCGCGCTTTCGACCGCACGATCCCATGAGCGACCGGCTTACGCCGCCCAGCAGCGAGTCGCGCGCATCGTCGTCAGCCGTCAGCCAATCGATCGTCCAGATAAGCCAACCCCCGATGGTCGTGGGTAACTTTCCGGCGCCGTCGGTGATTCTCTTTCGCAGCCGGAGCAGCAAGTTCATCGATAACCCGCTTTGAGAGGCCAGTTCCGCGATCGTGTTGTCGACCTCGCCCGGCGCATCCAGCGCGATCGCCTTCTTTAGATCGGTGATCTTGGCTTCAAATTCCGCTTCGGCATGGCGCTTTCGCGCGGCGAACGCCCCGAACGACTTTCGAAGATCGAATAGGACGTTGGGCTCCGCTGCTCCTTCCGCTTCGCGAAGTGCCGCCAGTCGATTGACGACATAGCGGACATCGGGATCGGCCACTTGACCCTGCATGAGCCTGTCAAGCACGATCTCGAGCGGATCGGAAATCACGACGCAACGATCGTCTTCGGGCAGAACGGACTTCAGCTTTTCGACAACCTTCCACCCCAAGGGCTCACCTTCGGAGAAGCTGATGATTGGTTCGGGGATCAGCAGCACGACGCCATTGGCGAGATGACCTGCTCGACCGGCTCGGGCGGCAGCGTTTAGAATCTCATGCGCCTCGAGGTTGGCGCGCCCCTTTTGTTCAGCGTCGGCGCGCTTGTCGCCAGCCAGGATCGCAAGCTGAGCAGGAAGGTTGAGACCTTGGGCGAGTGTCGGCGTCGCGACGATGACCTTCGCGCCGTTGGCCCGTTTGAACATCCGCTCGGCAAGATCGCGCTCGAGGCGAAGCATTGCCGAGTTATGCGGAACTGCGATGGCGGGTCGAGAGAGCAAGGAATGCTTGAGGCCGCCGAGTTCGGCCTCGAGCGCGTCCCAGCGCTCCTGCTCGGCCTCGGTGACCTCGATCTTCTCGTTGAGTTCGTCTGATATCTCGCCCGCGACCGAGACCGCGTCGTTCTTCGTGTTGACGAACACGATCGATTTTAGACCGCTCCGAGTGGCGGAGATGGCCAACTTGGCGGCGACGTGATTGGCATTCGGCTTTAGCCGGAGCGGACCATATTTGATATCGCCGGCGAGCGCGACGGAAGCGTCGAGCACCTGCGTCATGACGCAGTGAGCACGCTTCTCGCGCAGCCAATTATGTTGCAGCCCCCAGATCGCCCATGGGTGCGCGACGAGTTGCCGTTCCGCGATGACCCGAAGCCCCTTAGCCTTCTTCGCTTTTTTCGTGTTCTCAGCGAGCTGGGCGGCCATCGCACCCTTCTTCGCGTTCTCCAGCTCTCCGTTTTTGTAGATCACCACGCCGCGTGCTTGCCTGCTCGGCTTCCACAAAAGGTCAACGCACACGCAGTCGCGTCCGGTGAGCTGATGGATCCAGTCGGCGAATTCGGGACCGTTCTTGAGCATCGCCGACAGGAAGAGCAGATCGGCGTCGGGCGCGATGTGATTGAATGCGAGGACGCAGAGCATACCGTCGAGTGCACGCCGGATCTTCCCTGACTGAGGGCTCAAGAGATGGCATTCGTCGAAGATCAGAAGTCCCACATCGGAAAACGCTTCGGGTGCAAAGGAGAGCATCGCGAGGCAACGCTCCGGCGTCATCACCTCGATTTCCCGGAGTTGCGCGTCCAGCCCGAAGAGCAAATCGAAGTCGCTGGAGACGACCGAGCCAAGGAGTTCCTGCGGGAAGATCTCTTGCAGATCGCCGGTGAGTTGCTCAACAAGAGCATGCGTTGGCGCGAGAAACACGACCTTCTTGCCCCGGGCGAGAGCGCCCGCCAGCTTCAGTGAAGAGACGGTCGTTTTGCCTGCTCCTGTGGGAAGGACCACAACGGCCGACTTACCGGTCTCGTGGAAACCCTTTGCGATCGCCTCGCGGTGGTTAGGCCATAGGAACGGGAAAGCATTTGCTCTCGCGCGGATCCATTTACCCCAGAATTTTGCGTCGGCTCCGCCGGGAGGGGAGAGGTCCGTGAGCGCTGCGCTGGCGATACCGTCATGGGCCGCGATCAGGAGCGACGCGAGGTGATGCGGTCCTGCGTAGGTGCTGAGGATGTTGCCACCGAGCACATCGCCATATTGATCGTCCAAGACGGCGGAGAGCCGCAGCACACGCTCGAAGGCGGTGCGCGCCGTATCGAAACGCCCAATGGCGGGTTGCGGCGTTGGTAGTCCGAGGAAGCGTGCGGCAAGCATCTCGATGCCGACAATGAGAGCCTCGAGCAGTGCTGCGAGCGCTTGCTCTTCCAGGCCAATCTCTCGACGCCTTGCCCGCCATCGTGACGCACGCTCGTAGATGCGGTCGAGCTGGCCGCGAGCCAGGTCGGCGACATTCTCAGACAGAATGGTCGCCTCGTAGCTTTGACCATCGCGACGGGGAAGGATGTGCGAGGCCGCTTCGTGGGCGTCCGCATATTGTTCTGCGGCAAGAAACAGCAGGGCGGCGGCGATCGTTGGATCGAGGCGGTCCCTGTCAATATTGGAGACGACGGCGGGACCATCGGGTGCGGCCGCTTGCGTCGTGCGAGGATTTGCTGGGCTGTTCCTGCGACGAATGCGGCTGCCCTGCGCACAGAGCCCTCGGTCTGGAGCGATGTGACCAGTTCGTAAGTGTCTGAGATGCGTTTAAGCGTCCATCCGCTTTCACCATCGCTAGCTGCGTCGCCTGTGCTGCTCAATCGCGCCGACCCCAGGTTCGCATAGTGCCTCGTCAGCAGCGCCGGGATGTTCTGCGGATCGAGGCCCGGAACCGGGGGCGCCGACCGGAGCAGCTGAGCCGTCGCGGAATCGAACATCAGGCAACCTCCGTCTCTAGCTCGTCGAGATAGGCGATCGCCTGCGCTGCAAGGCTATCAAACCAGTCGCGGACCTTTCCTTCGACAATCAAGCTGGCGCCGATGCGGCGGTCCTGACTGAGGCCATCGAGTGCATCGTATCCCTTGAAGAGTTTCCGCCGCTCGGCCTGGCTGTCCTGATCCTTGGGCAGCGCGAAGGCTGCGCGGTAACGCCGCTGCTTACGATCCATGACGTTTGCCGCCAGCTTGGCGGACGCACCCTCATCGATGCCGCTCATGCGCAACAGAGCGGATGCGGTGGCGACGAGCTCGGCGGAACGCTTGTTCTTGTGGCGGTCGAGGAACGCAGGAATGACTTTTTGGAGAAACGTGCCCCTGGGATCGTCAGTGCATTTGTCCTCGAAAATCGTCGTCATCACGACTTTTGATTTGTCGTCGGCCAGCTCGATCATCAGGCCGTCCAGACCTTGGGACGTGGCGCTTACATGCGGGTCTTTCAGCAGCACCTCGGTTCCATAGACTTGCCGCGCGGCGATCCAGGAGATCGCTTCAAAGATGAAACCGTCGCGCTGCCACCGGGGATAACCGGTTCGCGACGTTTTGGCATCGTCCTGAACGGTCATCCTGACCCGTGCTTCTTGACGCAAGTCGGCGTCGGAAAACGCCGGGGCGGCCGGAAGGAGTTCCCTGAGGATGTAGGCGGCATAGGCCGCCTGGCCCATTGCAATGATGGCGATCAGCTTTGCCAGGCTCGTTGCATCATGCGCCGCCCAACGGTCGCCGATGCATTGAGCGTCGATTGAGACGGTTTGGGTGGACAGGGGTGGCGATGCCGTTGCAGGCGGGCTTGCCGACTCTACTTCAACCACGTCGGCCATGTGCTTGTGCGTCCCCCGGGCAGATCAATGGAAGTTTCATGCCTTCACTTTGATAGTATCGATGTGCAGGTCAGGAATATAGATATCTCGGGTGCGCAGCCCTTTGGGCGCCAGCTCTTACGGATCGGGTCCCGAACCGGCATTCCTGACCTGGTCGCCGCAACCCTAGGGTATCGGAAAAGCCATATCCCGGCTGCCGACGCTGGCGCATTCGGCCGAGAGATCCGTGATGCGCTGGGCGACGAGGTGGGTGACGTCGCGCCCTTGCGATCGGTCTCCACGACGACCGTCGTAGCGGCTATGCAGGAAGGCTCGCCCGAACAGGGCCTTCTATGCGCCTTGATCACCCCGCCAAATGGCTCTCACACGTGCGTTCCTTTCACCGCTGAGCCGGGATCCTGTTGTCAGGCGGTAGCCGCGAACACGCATATACGGCATTTCTGTCTGAGCGGCGACCCATCACGCTCTAGGGTCTGGACTCAATTGGCCCACCAGATGATTGCTGCGGCCAAGAGGAT
>JBIQHO010000283.1:0-4718 GCA_044508545.1 Bradyrhizobiaceae bacterium
GCAACGCAGGATCGACAATTTTTCTGGCAAGAAGATGTCAGACGGAAATCAAGTTCGACGATGAAAGTGCAAATTCATTTGGAACTTGTCAACGCGCGATAAATCAGGCGAGCAAGAATTGGACGAGATTGCTATTGAATGGTTCGCTGGCGAAAGTTTTTTACTTAAAAGGCGACGCACGCGCTCAGCCGGGATGTCATGTCGATGAAGATTTTATTCGTTCACAATAATTTCCCCGCGCAGTACCGCAATCTCGCGGCGGCGCTGGCCGTCCAGCCGGGTTTCGAACTTGCCGCCGTCGGCGCGTCGAATGCGCAGCCGATGTCTTCGGTCAAGTTGATTAAATATGCACTTCCCGATGCCGATGTCTCTGCAACGCATCCCTTTGCGAGACGGTTCGATCTCGAGTGTCGTCGGGCCGAGCAGGTCCTCTATAGTCTTTCCACGCTCGCGACCTCCGGCTTCTCGCCGGATGTGATCCTCGCGCATCCCGGCTGGGGAGAAACGCTGCCGATGCGCACCATGTTTCCCAAGGCGAGGCAGTTGGTCTATTGCGAGTTCTATTACGGTGCAGAAGGACGCGACATTGGATTTGATCCGGAATTTCCGATGTCCGGTCGGGACGGTCACATCGGGCTGCAGCTCAAGAATGCGACAACCCTGTTAGCACTCGCCGACTGCGATGTCGGAATTTCGCCCACATATTGGCAGCAGTCGACTTTTCCAAGGCATTATCAAAGCAAGATAGAAGTCATTCATGAAGGGATTGATACGTCCCGCGTGCGACCTGATGCACAGGCGCGTCTGATGCTTCCGAACGGCCGGCAGGTCGGCCGCTCGGATGAAGTTGTGACGTTCGTCGTGCGCAATCTTGAGCCGCTCAGGGGCTATCACATCTTCATGCGCGCGCTTCCCGAAATACTGAGACGTCGGCCCAATGCGCAGATTGTCATCATCGGCAGGGATGGGCTGTCTTATGGCCTTCCTCCGCCGGCGGGCCGCAACTGGAAGTCGATCTTTCTGGAGGAGGTGAGCGATCGGTTGGATATGTCGCGCGTTCATTTCATGGGCGGTGTTCCATACGACACTTTTATTGCAGCACTTCAGGTGTCATCCGCGCATGTCTACCTGACGTATCCATTCGTGCTGTCCTGGTCGGCGCTGGAAGCGATGAGCGCAGGCTGCCTCGTCATTGGATCCGATACCGCGCCGGTGCGTGAGGTCATCAGTTCCGGGGATAACGGTCTGCTGGTTCCTTTTTTCGCCGTTGACGAACTTGCTGAAAAGGTCGTTGAAGCACTCCAGTATCCGGAGCGGTTTTGCGCAATCAGAAAGGCCGCCCGCGATTTTGTCATTGAGCACTACGATGCCGCACGCGTTTGTATTCCCCGAATGCGTGAGCTTCTCGATCTGAAAGCGCCGGCGGCGTCCGCTCGGCGCAATGTCTGGACGGGACGCCCGGCGTCGCAATGGCCGACAGCCGTCAAGCGCTCGTCGCGCAAGCCGTCCGTCCCGGCCGAAATGGAAATGTCAGACGATGAGGACCAAGGTCTGTCTTGAATGTGGTCTGTTTGAGTGCGGCTAAGGTCAACGGAAAACGCCGAACGCGGTTCGCCGAGCCGACCTCGAGACTTGTCCCTAGAGCATGATCCCGAAAAGTGGCAGCCGATTTTCGGATAAGACCATGCGCAATCAAAAAGATAAGGCCAGAGTTGGGTCAACGAAATTGGATCCGAACTCTGGCAGGTCGTCAAAAAAGCCTTGCCGGCTATTCCCACGCGCCTGTCACCTCCGTCAGATCGTCGATCGTGCAAGCGGCCCCTGAAAAGTCATCGTCGCTGAAATAGGCGCTCCGTGAGATCAGGACAGGAATTCCGGCGCCGGTCGCGGCGGCCAGGCCGATGCCGGAATCTTCAATAGCGAGACATTCTTTCGCGGGCAGATTCAATTTGGTGAGGACCTTCAGATAAACGTCCGGCGCGGGCTTCTTCCTTCTCACTTCGTCGCCGGCGGCAATGGCTGTGAACCATTGCTCCCAGTCCTTGCCGAGCGACGCCGAAAGCAGCACATCGATGTTGTCGCGCGAGGTCGTCGTTGCAATTGCCAGGGGCTGACCGCGCTGACGCGCCATATCCAGCAGGGCGCGAATGCCCGGCCGCAGCGGGCAGCCACCCTCGGTGATCAACTCCGCATAGAGCCTGGTTTTGATCTGGTGCAGCTCGGCGATCTCGGAATCCGACAACAGCGGCGGCTGTCCGTCTCGCGCATTGTCGAACGCTCGGATCCGCTCTTTTCCTCCTGCGACCCGGAGCAATTCCTTGTAAGTCGCGCGGTCCCAGTGCCAATCAAGGCCCGCGCCGGCGAAGGCCGTGTTGAACGCCTGACGGTGGGCCTCTTCGGTTTCGGCCAGTGTTCCGTCGACGTCGAAGATCAGGGCGCGCGCTTCGATGATCAATGCCCGAATATGATCCGGTGGCAAATTTGTGGCGGATGTTTCGCTCATTTTCCTCAAAACCGAAGAGCCGATTTCCAACATGTCCGGTTGCGGCGGCTGAACCAGGTCGGGAACCGAACGGGATCTACACAACCCGGATTCGACGATCCGGGCAATTCATTATTCTTTGGATAGGCCGAAAGCATTGCTTATCACGCAGCATGGTCATGGCGGGCCGACCGACCGACGGGCAGACACAAAACAGTGATTTTACTGTTTGATCGAATTTCCGGCTTTGATGCCGCGGTGTTTTGAATCGCTCCAGGTGTTGTGTGAATAATCGACTCGCATTTCCGGATCAGAAGGCGCACACTTACCGAACCACCACGAGGGTTGTGGCTCTGTATAGAGGTGAGGAGAACGCTGCTCGCGCTCCGCCTCTCGAAACGAGGGAGCACGCCAATGAGGGTGCGAAGTGGTTCTATTCAACTCAGGCCTTTGAAGGATCGTCTGGTCGAGTTTGCGGCAAACGCCCGCAAGGCAGCCGACGAGTTGCCTCCCGGTGCTCGCAGGGATGAAGCGTTGGCGAAGGTGCGTCAGGCCGATGCAGCCGCTCATATCGACGCGTGGGTGAATTCGTCAGGACTGCAGACACCGAAGTAAGAGGGCGTTTCGCGGGCGCCTGGCTTCAGGCCAAGGTACTCTGCGTCGCAAGATCGATTCAGGTCTCGCCGACGGGCAGGGCGGTCAGGTCCTGCCGCGCGACGTGCGAAGCGGGTTGATGAAGATTTGCGCCGCGGCCGGATGAGCCCCCGCCGAAGTCTCATGAAGTGGCCTGACGCAGGTTCCGAACCTTTCCAGTGACGTCTGCATGACGACGCGACGTCGCGGTCCCGGGAACGGTTCGCGGAACGTTTGCAGGTCTCGCACGGAACGTGCAGAGCGCCCGGGGACATCGCGAGGACGGACCGCTTGCCGAAGAAATATGTCTTGCGTTACAATGTAATATGGGTTTCTTTCGAACAGAGATTTCTTGACGGAGAACAAAAATGACGGCTCCATCATCAAAGGGTGTGGCCGAGGACGATCTGCGTCTTGTTGCGCTCTCGCTCATTTCCGAGACGCCTCGTCGTGGCTATGAAGTCATTCAGACGGTCGAGAAAATGACGGCCGACTGGTTTTTGCCCAGTCCCAACAAGGTCCATCCGATGCTGGCCAGTCTGGTGGAATCGGGCCATTTGACCGCGTCCGCCGATCCTCCGAGAGTTTTCACGATCACCGACGAGGGCCGCGCCTTTCTCGAACAGAACCGTGATCGTGCCGCTGCCGTTCTTGGCCGGCTGAACGCGCTTGGCGAACGCGTCACCCGCTGGCGGCAGGCGCTAGGAATGGCGGAGCGGCTGAAGGAGGCCGATGCGGACGCCACGGAAGGCCTGCTGGATGTCCTCGCCCGCGCGGCCATGCCAAGAAAATAAGACGCTTCTTGCACCATCGGCATACGGCCCGTAATCGGTCTTGCTGGTCCGAAGTGACCGGCAGCGAAGACGGATAACGCGGGTCAGAAGCGGTCCGAAGCATCGTGATTTGTCGGATGGCTTATACCGTCCGCGGTGGCGTGGTGCCGGATTGATTCCGTGTTGCCCGGAACGGTCCTGGACTGAAGCCTTTCCGCTTCCGATCGGATCAGCCGTAGGCTCCGTGATTTTTGCTCGGCGTGTTGTCTTTGCGCGAACCGGATCGGTTCCTGGTTCGCGGGCATGCTTCGTTCGAAAATGTCAGGGAACGGGAATGAACAGGCGGCGAAGCTGTTCAACGTTAGAGCGTTTCCGAGCGAAGTGGAGATCGGCTCGCGTGAAGGCGTCAAATCAAAATCATGGAGCCCCGCTCTGATTCCATCAGAAGCGTAAAGGCTCAATGGTCAAGTTCCAGCGCGGAGCGCGTCTTTGCGGAAGTATCCGGCAATCGGCGCTTTGGAAGTTCCGGTTCAAAATGTTGATGCCCGGCGCTCCAGCGTTTTGAGCGCATGTCCTCGGACGTGACCAGAGTTAGCTACGGGCTCGCGTATACGAAAACGCGTTAAATTAAAATCCCGGCCTTTCGCTTCTGATTTCAGCAGACGCGAAAGGCCGGGCGTGACGACTGGTTGATCCGGTTAGTTCAGCTTATTCTCTCTGCAAGGTGTGAGTGAAGTACCACAGCGTGCCGTTGAGCACCATTGCACCCAGGATGTTGCCGATGGTGACCGGGATCTGGTTCCACACCCACCACTCGTAGATGCTCACAT
>JBIQHO010000284.1:0-4692 GCA_044508545.1 Bradyrhizobiaceae bacterium
GGCGAGCCGGGCACGCGGCCCGACATCGTGATGCGCTTCGGATACGGGCCGGAGATGCCGTTCTCGCCCAGGCGATCGGTCGAAGAGGTCTTGGCATAGCCGGCGATCTCGATGCCCGCGACAAAGCGCGAAAGGTCGTCACCGCCCCACGGGCGGGCAATGACATATCGGCGGCGGATGGAGACCTATATGCGAACCTGCCTTGGCGTGACGCCAAAGGCCTTGCGGAACGCGGTCGTGAAGCTGGAAATGTTGTTGTAGCCGGCCATGTGAGCGGCGTGCGACACCGGAATCCCGTTGCTGGCCAGCGCCGCACGCGCCGCTTCCAGCCGTTCCTGGCGGATAAAATCGAAAATGGGGATTCCGAAATGCTCCTTGAAGCGCCTCTGGACGGTCGAGCTGCTCAATCCCGCTTCCTTCGCAATCAGGTCGATGGATAGCTCGCGGTCGAGATTGGCAAGAATAAAGTCCCTGACGCGTTCGCAATGGCGCAGGCTCATGAGGGTCGCGCCCGGCTGGTGTCCCTCCCGCTCGGAGACCATGGTCAGGCAGGACTGCCACATGATATCGAGCGCCTGCGCCTGGAGGTAGAGAGAGCGCAGGTCGCCGTGAAGAACCGGCGGCGGATTGATGATCTTCTGCGCCAGCAGCAGGATGTGCTGGCCGGGCTCGAACGAGAAATGCGCGAGATGCTGCGAGAAAAAGTCGCGCAGCGTCGAGCCCTGCATTCCTTGCTGTGTCTCGAACAGCCGCTCCAGCCAGGGCAGCGGAGCCGAGATCATCACCTTGCGCAGCGGCACGTCGCTGTCGTTGATGAAGCGCAGGGTGCTGTGCCTGGCGACGTTGAGCATGAAGGCGACCGGAGCGCCGGCATCGCCGCTGCCGGCATCGACACGGAAGGGCACGCTGTCGATTATGAAGCGTTGCGCGCCCTGCAGCAGCACCATCAACATGAACTTCGGCCAGATCTGCTGCTCGCTTTCGTCCGGTGCGCAGGTCGTCGCATTCTCGAGCGCGCCGACGAACAGCTCGTGGGGGGTATAGTGCATCGGCTCTAGCGTCGACGATCGCGCCCTGCCGTCCGTGCGTAAGTAATTGCCATTTCCGCCAAACTCCTTCGTCTCGACACGGTCAGCCGGTCGATCCTATACATGAATGTCTTTATCAAGTTATTCGCTGCCAGGGCAAGTGGCATGCATGGTGCCACCGGCTGCTGAGCGTGCCGCAGGCGGCGCCGGACGATCGAGGGGCGAGCAGGGACCGAACCAAAATGAACCGCAAACCGCCTCACCGGCAAACGCATCTCTGTCGACGCTTCCTCACGTGACGTGAACGCCCGCGAGAAGCGGGTTCCGAAGCCGGCCTCCAGCCTTTCAATACGCAGCCTTGACCGGGAAGCCCATGGCTTCCTGCCTAGAACCAGTTGGAACAACCAGATGATGTCCATGAGACTTCTTCCTCTTGCCGGCGTTTCCCTCCTGACGCTGGGCACTGCGCTTCATGCACAGGAAGCGAATGACAAGAACACGACCGTTCTCGACACGATCACCATCATCGGGGAAGGCGACGACAATGTCGAAGCGACGGGCGGCACGGTCGTTACCCAGCAAGACCTGGAGAAGCTTCGGCCCACCGACGTGTCGGAACTCTTTTCGCGTGAATCCTCCGTCACGGTTTCAGGCGGCGGCGGCCCCTCGAAGCGTATCCATGTGCTGGGCATGGAACAGTCCAATCTCGCCGTGACGGTCGATGGCGTTCCGCAGACAGCGACCAGTTGGCACCACACGGGTTCCAGCATGATAGATCCCGTCTTCCTGAAGCGGGTCGAGGTGGAGGCCGGCGCTGCCGCTGCCGATTCGGGCTTTGGCGCGGCGGCCGGCGCGGTGCGCTATGAGACCGTCGGCGCGCTTGACCTGCTGGAGGATGGCCGGAATTTCGGCGGCCGCGTCGGTGCCTCCTACGGCACGAACGGCAAGGGCTTTTCCGGCAACGTCGCCGGCTATGGCCGCCATGAAGATTTCGATTGGTTCCTGATGGGGCATGGAGTTGCCGGCGGCGGCAACTATGAGAGCGGCTCCGGACTGGAGATCCTCGGCACCGAACCGGCGGCCAGGAACATCCTCGCCAAGCTCGGCTATGAGGCCAACGGCCATCGCGTCGATCTGGGTTATGAGCGCGGCCGCGACAAGGCCGATCGCCTGATCAAGATGAATATGGGCTTGGCCGGCGACGAACTGCACCCGCTCGAAGTGTCTCGTGACTCCGTCAATCTGAAATATACGACAACGGAAGCGACCGACTACTGGGACCCGGAAATCGCGGTCTACTACACCCAGAACGACTATTGGCGGAACAATTACGCGGCCCGCACCAATGGCAACATGAATTTGAACGAGGATCTGTTCGGCGGAAAGGCCCAGAACACATTCACCACGGCCTACGGCAAGATCACGGCCGGTTTCGACGTCGGTCAGCACAATTATCATACCGACAACTACGGAAACAATAATCGCCAGTACCGCGATTTCGACACGCTCCAGGCGGGCGCCTTCGTGCAGGGCCGCTTCGAGTTCGACAACAGCTTCAAGGTCTCGACCGGCGCACGCCTCGACCACCACCGCTTCACCGACTGGGACGACAACGCCTTCTCCGGTTCCGGCGCCAGCGCGAACATCACGGTCGCCTATGCGGTCAACGAAAACATCGAGGTCTTTGCCGGGGCTTCGAGCACCTGGCTCGGCTATGTCGTCGGCGACTACGGCTATGTCCATGCCCGCACCGACGCATTCTACACCGATCCCGATTTCGAACCCGGTCGCGCGCAGAATCTCAAGGTCGGCGCCAATTTCGGCTATGGCGACTGGCGTGGCGGCGTCACGGTCTTCGACACCCGCATCAACGGGCTGCCTGAATACACCACGGCCGTCCTGCAGAACTACGCGGACGAATTCCGTTCAAGAGGCGTCACGCTCAACACCAGCTACCGGTGGGGCGAAACCAGCATCGGCGCGACCTACACCTATGCCGACGTGACGCAGGGCGCGAATGCGGCGCTGCCGAACAGCGGTACGTTCATGCCGGTCGGTCATATGGCGACTGCCTTCATCGACCACGAATTCGTCGACTACAATCTGAAAGTGGGCGCATCCCTGTCCTGGGCGAGCAGGATCGCGGATGCCTACGCTACCAGCAACGGCTTCCTCGACCAGCCTTCCTATACCGTGGTCAACGCCTATGCGGAGTGGAACCCGCCCATCAATGAGAACCTCACGCTGCGCGTAGGCGTCGAGAACCTGTTCAACGAAACCTATTATGAGCGCTCGAGCTATGCGGCCAGCACGAGCCGGGGCGGCATCGATCCGGTCTATGCGCCGGGCCGCACCTTCACGTTCCAGACCGCGCTCAAGTTCTGATCCCGCCAAGATCGGATGCGGCCAAGGTACAAGGGGCGCGGGGAGGCCGGCTGACCCGTGCCGGCGTGGGCCTGGTCGATCGTCGCGGCCTCTGTCTGTTCGAGCCGCATCGGGATCGTCTTCGGCTACCTGCCGGCTCGCAACGCCTCATAGCTTTCCAACTCGCGGACGATGTCAAAAATAACTTGAATTTTATAGTCATATTAAATAGCTACCGTTGCGGATCGCCGCATCGGCGTCGATGCCGTCCGGACCTTGCCCAGCAGGGGTTTTCAACGGTCCGGCCATGGAGGCGCGGCCTGGAGGAGGATGCCGTTGAGCTTCAGCCCCCGCATGGAGAGCCGCATCAGCGGTTTCAGGGTCATTGGCGACCTCAGGTGGCGGGTCTGGAACGGCGTTGTCGCCGACCTGTGGGACGTCGCCTGCGACGAGCGGGCGGAAGGCCACTATGTCTCGCCCGATCCTCGGCTTTTCGTCCTTCTCGAGATGGAAGGCGAGGGCGGACGGTTCGAGGTGCGCCATGCCGACACGCGCGCGACGCATGTCGAGGCGGTCTCGATGAGCTTCGTTCCGGCCGGATTGCCTCTGGTCGCGCAGGCTTCCGACCTTCGCCGCATCCGGCACCTCGACCTGCATTTTTCCGAAAATGCCGTCAGGCAGCGTTTCGGCAGGGCCTTCGACCAGTCGCGGCTGACGCAGGAGCGGCTGCAGTTCACCGACCGCCGCATCGCGGAAATCGCCCGGCTGATCGCGCAGGAATGCGCCGATCCCGCCCCCCTTCACGGGAAATATGGCGAGGGCCTCGTCGATGCCCTGCTGACGCTGCTGCTCGACGTGCGCCCGGAGCGCGCGAAGCGGCGCGCCGAGCTCTCGCGCCGCCAGCTCGCCCAGGCCACCGGCTTCCTCGAAGCGCATTGCTTCGAGACGATAAGGCTGGCCGACCTCGCCGCCATGATCGGCCTGTCGCAAACCCATTTCAGCCATGCGTTCAAGGCTTCGACCGGAATGCCGCCGCACCGATGGCAGATGCATTCGCGCATCCGCAAGGCCCAGGACATTCTCCTGGCCGGGGAGGCGCCCCTGATAGAGGTCGCGAACATGGCCGGATTCTCCGACCAGGCGCATTTCACGCGCGTCTTCAAGAGCATCGTCGGCCTGACGCCGGCCGAGTGGCGGCGGCAGAATTCGTCGTGACATTTCTGCATCGCCCCGCGGTTTTCCGCAAAACCGGCCAAAAACGGACAAGCCCGGCCAAATTCGTCCAATCATGCGAGTAAAA
>JBIQHO010000285.1:0-4669 GCA_044508545.1 Bradyrhizobiaceae bacterium
CTTCAGATCACTGCCGACGACGCAAAAGACCTGAAAATCCCCGACCGGAAAATGAGCTTCGGTATCATCAAGGCTGCGCAGGCGCGCGGCGATTTCGATGTACTCACCGGGCGCGGAAGACGTGCGCTGCGCGTGCATCTCAAGGGCGATCTCCGATCCGGCCTCTCGCGCCTCGGCGACGCCATCACCGGGGCGCTGGATTGATCCGAATTCCCGGGCGCACACACGGAGACAAGTCCGGCGCTCACGTAAATGCGATGACGCACCGGGAACCAATGGTCTCTCGGCGCGTAGGCACGTTGATTGCTCCTTCGCGATTTATTTTCGAACGTCCGCAGCCCTGTCCCAGTCGTCCCGAGAATCTCACGAAGGGGCGTTGCAACACACCCTGAAACGCAAGCATCATCGAACCATCAGATAGCGCGTGGGGTCCATCGCTCGCCGACGCCCGAATGGAGGATTGGACGAATGCAGATAGGCGTGATCGGCCTGGGCCGAATGGGAGCCAACATCGTTCGTCGGCTGATGAAAAAAGGAGGCCATCAGGCTGTCGTCTACGACAAAAACGATCAGGCCGTCACCGCGGCGGCCAACGAGGGAGCAACGGGCGCGAGCGATCTTGAGGACTTTGTCCGCAAACTCGAAAAGCCCCGCGTAGTCTGGATCATGCTGCCCGCCGGCGCGATCACCGAAACGACCATCGAGACCATCGCCAAGCTGCTTGAACGCGATGATGTGGTCATCGACGGCGGCAACACCTTCTGGCAGGACGATATCCGGCGGGCCAGGACGCTGCGCGAGAAAGGCATTCATTACGTCGATGTCGGCACCAGCGGCGGAGTCTGGGGCCTTGAGCGCGGCTACTGCATGATGATCGGCGGCGACAAGGCTGTCGTCGACCGTCTCGACCCGATTTTTGCCGCGATGGCGCCCGGCCGCGGCGATATTCCGATAACGCCGAGCCGGGACGGCCGCGATCCGCGCGTCGAACAGGGATACCTTCATGCCGGGCCGGTCGGCGCCGGCCATTTCGTCAAGATGGTGCACAATGGAATCGAATACGGGCTGATGCAGGCCTACGCCGAAGGCTTCGATATCCTCAAGAACGCAAACATCGATGCGCTGCCGGAAGATCATCGCTTCAAGCTCGATCTTGCCGACGTCGCCGAAGTCTGGCGACGCGGCAGCGTCATTCCCTCCTGGCTGCTCGACCTTACCGCGGCCGCGCTGGCCCGCAGCGAGACGCTCGAAGCCTATTCGGGATTCGTCGCCGATTCCGGCGAGGGCCGCTGGACCGTCAATGCCGCCATCGACGAAGCCGTGCCGGCCGAAGTGCTGACCGCGGCGCTGTTTGCGCGATTCCGCTCGCGTCAACAACACACCTTTGCCGAAAAGATCCTGTCCGCGATGCGCGAAGGCTTCGGCGGCCACAAGGAGCCCGGAGAAGCCGATTCCTCCGCAGGGAGGAGGACCAGGTCCTGATGACGCTCGCAAGCAACAAGCCGCGCAAGCCGGAGCCCTGCTGCTTCGTCATTTTTGGCGTGACCGGCGACCTCACCCATCGCCTGGTCATTCCCGCCCTCTACAATCTTGCCGAATCCGGACTGCTGCCGGAGCAGTTCTGCATCGTCGGCATTGTCCGCAAGCAGATGTCGGAAGACGATCTCCGGCAAAGTCTGATGGAAGGACTGAACAAGCACGCCACGCGGCCCGTCAAACCGGACGTTGTGCAAAAGGTGCTTCGCTGCCTGACCTGCCTGGAAGCCGACCCGTCCGATCCCGCCTCGTTCGACGGGTTGAGCAAGGCGTTTGAAAAGCTCGAGACGGAAAAGGGGACGTGCGGCAATCGCCTGTTCTATCTTGCCGTCCCCCCCGCCGCCTTCGCGCCGATCACCGAACAACTCGGCAGGGTCGGGCTGCTGCGCGAACAGCATGGCGCGTGGCGCAGGCTGGTGGTCGAGAAGCCTTTCGGCACCGATCTCGCATCGGCCAAAGCCCTCAACGGCAAGCTGCTCAAGATCGCCGATGAACATCAGATCTACCGGATCGACCATTATCTCGGCAAGGAAACCGTCCAGAACATTCTCGTCCTTCGCTTCGCCAATGGCATGTTCGAGCCGATCTGGAATCGCAACCACATCGATCATATCCAGATCACCGTCGACGAAAAACTCGCCGTCGGCCATCGCGGCAGCTTCTACGACGCGACGGGCGCTTTGCGCGACATGGTGCCGAACCATCTGTTTCAGTTGCTGTCGCTGGTGACGATGGAGCCGCCGCGTCGTTTCGAAGCGCACGCGGTGCGCTCGGAAAAAGCGGATGTGCTTGCCGCGATCCAGACCCAGAGCCCCGAAGAGGCACTCCGCAACTCGGTGCGCGGACAATATCGCGCCGGCGAGGTCGGGGACGACGCGATCGGCGACTACCGCAAGACGCCCGACGTAAAACCCGACAGCACCACGGAAACCTATGCGGCGCTGAAGCTGACGATCGATAATTGGCGATGGGCTGGCGTTCCCTTCTACCTGCGGACCGGCAAGGCGCTCGGCCTGAAACGCACCGAGGTGGCGATCAAGTTCAAGCAGGCGCCGTTCGCGATGTTTCGCTCGACGCCCGTGGACCGGCTGTCGCAAAACTACCTCGTTATCGGTATCGAGCCGGCCGAAGGCATCACGCTGCAATTCAACACCAAGATCCCCGGCCCTACCATCTCGATCGACGGCGTGGAGATGAAATTCCGCTACAAGGATTATTTCAACGCCGCGCCGAGCACGGGCTATGAGACGCTGATCTACGACTGCATGATCGGCGACAATATCCTGTTCCAGCGCGCCGATGGCGTGGAAGCCGGCTGGCAGGCGGTGCAGCCGTTCCTCGACGCCTGGAAGAAGGCCGGCGCCGATGGCCTGGTCAGCTACAAGGCAGGCAGCGAAGGCCCCGCCGAGGCGAACGAGTTGCTCGCGCGCGACGGCCGCCACTGGCGCAAGCTGACATGACTTCCGCCGCGGGCGAGCGCAGGTTTCAGGTACTGGCGGATGCGCAGGCAGTCGCGAGCGAAGCCGCGGAGCATCTGATCGCCCGACTTGCGGAAGGTCGAAACCGGCCGGCGATATGCCTGACCGGCGGCTCCGGCCCGAAGGCGCTCTACGCGCTGCTGGGGAGTCCGGACTATCGCCCGCGCATCGCCTGGGATCGCGTTCACTGGTTCATCGGCGACGAGCGCTTCGTAAGCCCCGACGACCCGCGCAACAACATGGCGATGGCCAGAAGCATTTTCCTCGACCGCTGTGCTCCGCCCCAGAACATCCATCCCGTTCCGACCGATGCGCCCGATCCGGATCAGGCGGCCCGGCTTTACGAGCGCGAACTCCAGACCTTTTACGGCGCGCACCGTCTGGATGCGTCGAAGCCGCTGTTCGATCTCGTGCTGATGGGGCTCGGTCCGGACGGTCACACCGCCTCGCTGTTTCCGGGAGACAAGGCGCTTGATGAAGCCGAACGCTGGGTCGTCGGCGTCGATCACGCGCATGTCGAGCCTTTCGTTCCCCGTGTCACCCTGACCTTTCCGGCGCTGGCCTCCTCGCGCGAGATGCTGTTTCTCGTCACCGGCGATGCCAAGCGCGACATCCTGTCGAAGATCGCGTCGGGAGCCGACCTGCCCGGCGCGCACGCCCATTCCAACGGCGTCACGACGTGGCTGACCGATGCGGCGGCCGCCGGGCGACCGGCGTGAGCGACGATTCAGGCTCCGGCTTTTGTGCGCTGATCGTCATGGGCGTCTCCGGATCCGGCAAAAGCACGATCGCGGACGCGCTGGGGCGACGGCTGGGATGGATCGTAGCGGATGCCGACCAGTTTCACTCCGAGAGTAACATCCAGAAAATGCGCGCCGGCATTGCATTAACCGACGATGATCGCTGGCCGTGGCTGTACGCCGTCGCCGCCGAGATCGCGCGCAAGCGCGCGAGCGGCGCGAGCATCATCATGGCGTGCTCCGCGCTCAAGCGCGCGTATCGTGATATTCTCGTGCAAGGTCACCGCGATACTCGTATTGTCTATCTGCGCGGCGACAAGAGCCTGATCGCGAATCGTCTCCGGGCGAGGGATGCGCATTTCATGCCGTCGGGATTGCTCGAGAGCCAGTTCGACGCGCTGGAGGAGCCCGCGGCCGACGAGCGGCCTATCGTCGTCAACATCGACGCGACGGTAGACAACATCGCCGATCAAATCATAACCATGCTCAAGCTGAATCAGAAAATCTCATGAGCCGCATATCACTGGTGATCTCCGACGTCGACGGCAGTCTGGTGACGCCCGACAAGCGGCTGACGGAAGCCGCGATCAACGCGGTGAAGGCTCTCGACGACAACAACATCGGCTTCACGATCACCAGCAGCCGCCCCGCTTTCGGGATGCGGATGCTGGTCCAACCACTCAGCCTCAAGCTGCCGCTCGGCGCCTTCAATGGCAGCCTGATCGTCGATCCCACCCTTGACGTGATTCAAAGGACCGTCATTTCAGCGGCCGCCGCGCGGATTGCGATTGATGCGCTGAAGGCATCGGGAATCGACATCTGGCTGTTCACAGCGGACCGCTGGCTCATTGCGCGCGACGACGGGCGCTACGTCCCGTACGAACAGCGCACGATTCGTATGGACCCCGATATCGC
>JBIQHO010000286.1:0-4573 GCA_044508545.1 Bradyrhizobiaceae bacterium
CTCAGAGAAAGCCCGCGCGTCGGCGGTGAGCCGCTGCATCGCTCGGGAGAGACGACCGTCGAAGCGGCCGTTCGACTCTGCGAGCATCTGGCCGGCGGCGTCCTGCCCATTCAGGGTCCGCCCGGCGCGGGCAAGACGTTCACCGGCGCGCGAATGATCTGCGAGCTGGTGCGCCACGGCAAGAAGGTCGGCATCACGGCCAACAGCCATAAGGTCATTCGCAACCTGATCGATGAGACCATCAAGGCGGCTGATGAGCTGGGAATCGACTTGCAATGCTGCCAAAAGGCCGACGAGGCTGAGGACCCGCAGCATCGCCTCTTTTTCGCGAAGAAGAATGAGAACCTGTTCGCGGCGTTGAGCGACGGCAGTGCATCCGTCGGCGGCGGTACGGCCTGGCTGTGGTCACGGCCGGATGCATTCGAAACGGTGGATGTGCTGTTCGTCGACGAGGCCGCGCAGATGTCCCTTGCCAACGTGCTCGCGGTGTCGCAGGCGGCGAAGACGGTGGTGCTGATCGGCGATCCGCGGCAGCTCGATCAGCCGATGCAGGGCAGCCATCCGGAAGGCACCGACGTGTCGGCTCTCGATCATATTCTGGGTGCCGAGCGGACGATTCCTGCGGACAAGGGTCTGTTCCTCGAAGAGACTTGGCGGCTCCACCCCGCGATCTGCGCCTACACTTCCGAGCTCTTTTATGACGGCAAGCTCCGGTCGAAGGAGGGGCTCGAGAAACAGGTCATCAAGGGAGCGGGGCCGGTCAGCGAGTCCGGTCTTTACTTTCTTCCGGTCGCGCACAGCGGCAACCAGAATTGCTCACCCGAAGAGGCGCAGGCGGTCGGCCGTCTCGTGCGGGCGATCCTCGCCAGCAACGCGACGTGGGTTGATCGCGAGGACAAAGAAAAGCCGATCACGCTCGACGATGTCGTCATCATCACACCCTACAACGCGCAGGTCTTCGAGATTCAGCGATGCCTGCCGGGCGCACGCGTCGGCACGGTGGACAAATTCCAGGGGCAGCAAGCGCCGATCGCGATCTATTCGACGGCGACGTCGAGCCATGCGGATGCGCCGCGCGGGATGGAATTCCTCTACAGCCTCAACCGGCTCAATGTCGCTACCTCCCGCGCCAAGTGCGTGTCGATCCTCGTCGGCTCACCTCAGATCTTCGAAGCGGAATGTCGGACACCGCGGCAGATTCAGCTGGCGAACGCCTTCTGCCGTTATCTTGAGATGGCGAAATGCATATCGTTCGCCTGAAAATCTCCAGCTTCCGAGGCGTGCGTTCGGCAGACATCGCATTGGGCCGCCATGCCGTACTGGTGGGGCCAAACAATAGCGGCAAGACCACCGTGATCGAGGCGCTGGCGTTGCTGTTCGGGCGCGATCGTCTGGTGCGCCGCCTGACCGAGCATGACTTTCATGGCAGCGCGCCCGACGAAACCGCCCGGATACTGTGCATCGCCACCGTCACGGGCTTTACGCCCAATGACCCGCACCACCATTCGTCTTGGTTCAGCCCCGAACGCGGCGTCGAGAAATGGTTCGACCCGAAAGCCAAGACGTTGAGCGCCGCGCCGGACGCGCAGCATACCGATCTGGCCGTGCAGATCGGCTTCGCTGCGCGCTTCGACCTGGACGAACTGGAAGCCGAAACGCTTCGTTTCTTCGTGGATGACGAGGCCACGATGGGCGATCCGTTCGCGGAAGACGCGCACCTGCGCACGATCCACGCCAAGGTGCTCCAGGAGTTGGGCTTCTTTCTGGTCCCGGCCTCGCGCACATGGGACCGCTGGATTTCCTTTTCCTCGGAGTTGTTCCGCCGCGTCGTGGCGACGCGCGGGGACTTGCCCGCCCAGGCAGTGCGCGCCGAGCGCCAGAGACTCTGGACCCCACCGGACGGTGCGCGGCTCGAAGACCAGCTGGGGCTTTCCGAGATCGTCGGCGCGGCCAATGACGAGTTGCGCGCGCTCATGGCCAGCGCGCCCAGACTCCAGTTGCGCCTGACCGCGACTGACAGCGACTCAGTTTTGGAAAACGTGGTGCCGCACTTCGTGCAAGGCACGGGGCCAACCCTTCCCTCGCAGCGGCAGGGCACGGGCCTTGTCTCCCTTCAAAGCCTTCTCTTGCTCATGCAGTTCGGCAAGGCGCGCGCGGAAACGGGCCAGTCCTTCATCCTGGCCGTCGAGGAGCCGGAATTGCACATCCAGCCCTCGCAGCAAAAGCGATTGGTCAACCGCCTCAATGCACTGTGCAACCAGACGATTGTCACGACGCATTCGCCGATCGTGGCCGCAATGTTTCCGGCTCCCGATACGCTCTTTATCGAAACGCGCGAGGGCGCGTTGAGCGCCAAGCCGCTGATGGACGCTGTGCCCGCGCAGCCCACTAACCACCAGCAGCACTTGCTTTACGCATGGCGGCAGAAGCTGGTGGCTGCGCTCATGCACGAATGCGTCCTGATCCCCGAAGGGGTTTCGGACGTGGCATGGCTTGAGGCGCTGCAAACCGCTCTTGAGCAGCATCAGGGTTGGGATAACGCGCAAGCGAATACGCCGCTTCTCTCCACCTTCGTTGGCATCGTGCCGACCATCGACGCCAAGATTGCCGACACTTTCGCGCTGGTCAGCGCCGTTCACGCGAGGCCCTGCATCCTTGTGGACGGGGACAATGACGGGCGCGGCTACTTCGATGCGGTGAAGGGCAGCAATCCCTCGCCGCGCTGTGTCGTGTTCTGGCCGCAGGGCTGGGCGATGGAGGATGTGGTTTCGTGGATTGCGGGCGCGGATGAAGCCGCGATGCTGACCGCGCTCGGAACCGCGCTGGGTGCTCCGTTCGCCGACCGTGAGGCGCTTACCGCCCTCTTGCTCACCCAGAAATCCTACGCCCCCACCCATGAGAGCACCGCGGTCATCCTCATGGGAAATGCGGCCTGCCGGGCGCGCGCCGCGCAGTTGCTCAATGCCTTGTGCGCCGTGTTGCGCGATCCCGCGAACGCCAACACACCGCTCTTTACGCGCATCGCGGCGGACTCGACCGCCGACATGCACGTTTTCCGGTTTGTGCCGCTGCCATGACGTTCGATTTCTTCGAGGGCGCGGCAGGGACAGGCAAGACCCACAATCTCGTGGGCCGCGCGGGAGAAATCGTTCAAGACGGCGCGCTTGGCGAAGGCCATAAGCTCTTGGCGCTTACCTTCATGAACGGCGCGCGCCGCCGTCTGGATGCGCGCCTTGGGGAGAATCCGGCTTTCCGCAGGCGCTTTGACTGCCAGACCTTCGATGTGTTCGCCCGGACGCTGGCCGCGCGGCGCAGGAGCCTGATTACACCAGTGATGCAAGCGCAGGCGACGGCGCTGAACGAATTTGACGGGCCGTGCGCTCTGGCGGCGGGTCTTCTGGCACAGGAACCTGTCCGCCAATGGGTGGCGAGGAGTTTTCCGCTGGTTCTGGTTGATGAAGCGCAAGACCTCGACGAACACCGACTGCGTATCCTTCAGGGGCTTTCGCAATCCTGCCGGATCGTGTCGGCGGCAGACGCCTTTCAGTGCCTTCACGATGGACGCGATACCGCGCCCCTGATGGGCTGGCTTGAAGGAGCGGGCCAGACTCACCGCCTCACTCAGGTCCAGCGCACACAACAACAGGGTTTGCTGGTCGCCGCGCTAGCCCTGCGCGAGGGCCGGGATGTGAAGGCAGCTCTCGCAGCCAAGACGTACAAGAACAGGACGACATGGAACGGCGCGGGCTTCCGGCTTCTGGACGTGCCTGCGACGAATGCCAATCACGCGCTTCTGGCATGGTCGATTGCGAACGAGATTGCGCAGCGCCAAGGCCCGGTCGTCATTCTCACCCCGGATGCGGGCAACGCGATTATCCGCGCTGCGCTCAACACCGTTCAGACCAAGCCGCATAAATGGAAGAAGACCGGAGCGACGTTCGGACCGTATTCGCTTTCGTGGGATCGTCACGACAACGAAGAAGCCGACGCCTTGCTGGGCGATATCGCCTTGCCGGAGGCAGCGTCTTGCGCCGATCTTCGAGCACTTTTAACGCCCTTGGCTGGACACGCCGCCATCGCGCAGGCCATCAGCCGTATGGACCGCCTGCGTAGGGCGCACGGGCAAGCGGCCTTCACCGCCGTGCAAGTCACCGAGTTCGTCCGGGATTCCGTGCGCAACCGTTCACGTCTGGGCTTTCGGCAGCAACACGGCCATCTCGCCATGACGATCCAGCGCGCCAAGAACCGCGAGTTTCCGAATGTGATTGTCCTTTGGCCACACACCGCTACAGGCAGTGCCGAGCATCTGCGCCGATTGCTCTATAACGGCATCACGCGCGCGCAGAACCATTGCACCGTCATCGTGGTCGGCCAGGGACGGCTAAATGGTCCGCCATTCGCTCCGGGGCCGTGACGTCGGGCGTCCAACTGCGAGGCAACACTGAGTTCGTCCTCGATATCGCGTCATTCAATGCTGTGAGAGGTGACGCACCCGACAGGATTCAAACCTGTGGCCTCCACCTTCGGAGGGCAGATCGGCAGGGCCATAACTTTGTTATGACTGTATGAAGCA
>JBIQHO010000287.1:0-4562 GCA_044508545.1 Bradyrhizobiaceae bacterium
TGCGGCATCTTGGCGGCGCCGGTCTGATAGGCGGCGAACGCCCGCCGCGACATCACAGGCGCGGCAAGCACGAGGCCGCCCGCGACGCCGAGGCCCTTGAGAACGACGCGCCGTGAAATCTTCTCGACCTTGATTTGCGTCTCAAACCCGCGAAGCGTTTTGGGATCGGTGATGATGTTCATGGTCACACCCCCGTCGAAGCGAGGTGAACCGCGTTCTCGATGCGCTGGTAACAGCCGCAGCGGCAGATATTCCCCGCCATCGCCTCGCGGATCTGGTCATACGTCGGCTTCGGGTTCTCCGTCAGCAGCGCCACCGCCTGCATGATCTGGCCGGACTGGCAGTAACCGCACTGCGGAACGTTGACCTGACGCCACGCCTTCTGAACCGGATGATCGCCGGTCGGATGCAGGCCCTCGATGGTGACGACGTCGCGGTCGGCGACATCCGAAACGGATGTGACGCAGGCGCGCACCGCCTGCTTGTCGACGATCACGGTGCAGGCGCCGCACAGCGCTTCGCCGCAACCGAACTTGGTGCCGGTCAGGCCGATCTCGTCGCGCAGAAACCACAGCAACGACAGATCGGGATCGCCTTCCCAGGTTTTATCCTGCCCGTTGATTTTCACTTTGATCATGATCGTTCCTCGCTCTTCATAAGCTTTTGCTGCGACGAGGATGCGAGCACGAACATATTTCGTGGGCCGCTCGACGTTCTCGACGCAACTCTCGACGACGCGACAAAGGTAGACACACCGGCGAGGATAAGGAAACCGCGCTCAAGCCGCAAAGGCCCTTTGGCGCCAGGCGACTTCCCGGCCCCCACAAATGCGTGAACGGACAAATCCGAAACCGGGCGGCGCACTGTTGAAATCCAGGGTAGTCGAGACGCCGCCACGGGATTAGGGCGGATCCGTTTCATGAGGCTATGAAATGGATTCATGAATGGCCGACCGGTTCGCCGTGGCTTCGCAGACCATGCGATTCTGCAAGGTCCGCACCCGGAGAACGACGGAGACGAACGCTGTCGTTCTCAAATTCGGGATTCGAACGCAGACGCACCGCGACCGGTACGGCGCAAAGCGCGAGAAGTGCGCTAATGACAAACACCGAACCAAGGCCGGCGACGCGCGCGACGAGACCGAGGAGAGGCGCGAGGATGCCGAGCGCGAGATCGAGGAAGGCGGTGAAGACTCCCATGGCCAGCCCCTGGCTCTCCGGCGGAGCCCGCCGCACCGCTTCGATCCCAAAGCCCGGATAGACAAAGGCGTATCCGAAGCCGGTCAGCGTGGCCCCGACAAATCCGGACAGAGCGCTCGACGACAGTCCCATCAATCCCATGCCGATGGCCTGCAGGACGGCGAAGGCCATCGCGGCACTGGCGCCGCCCATACGGTCCGGCAGGCCGCCGAAGACCCCTCGCGCAACGATCAGGGCCAACGCGAAGGCGGTGAAGGACAACCAGGCGGGTTGCCAATCCTGCTGAGCGAAATACAGCACGGAAAATGCGGTCATCGCGCCATAGCCAAGGCTGGCGAACGACATGCCGAGGCCCGGCAGCCAGACGGCCCGGGCCACATCCGCGAAAACCCGCTTTGGTTGCGGTCGCGGATGCACGGCCGCCATCGGCGCAACCAGCAATACCATTGCCAACGGCACAAGCATCGTCGTGATCCCGATGGCGAGGAAGCCGACGCGATCGAAGAGCAGGCTGCCGACCGGAGCACCGGCGGCGAGACCGACATACATGGCCGTGCCCATCCAGCCGATCATCCTGCCGGTGTTGCCTGTAGGGGTCAGCGCGAGGCCCCACGCCTGCGCGCCGGTGATGACAAAGCTCTCAGATCCGCCAAGCAGTGCTCGCCCGACCAGCAGGATGGCGACGGAGAGATACGGATTGTCGGTGAAAGCGAGAGAGACAAGATAAAGCAGGCCGGAAGCCGCGCCCATCACCAGCCCGGCAATGATCGCCTGTTTCGGTCCACGGCGGTCGGAGAACGATCCGGACCACAAACGCGACACCAGCGCAGCCACGAATTGCGCCCCGGACACAAGACCGATGACGAAGGCGTCGAAACCCAACCCGGCATGGATGTGGAGCGGAAGGGTCGGCAGGGCCGCGCCGGTGACCAGGAAGACCACGAGCACGGCCGCCATCAAGGCCAGCATCGACCTGTCAGTCGGAGACTTCGACTTGCCGGACACGACCATGAACATGAATGCTTTCTTTCGGAAGGTTCGCCTGTCACGCGCAGACGTCCCGCTCCCGCGCCCCGGATCAGGCGGGGAATACGGAGTGGACGATGATCGGTCGGGCTACTTGCGATACTGTTCGTCGCTGACCTTCTCCAGCCAGTCGACGTTCTTGCCATTGAGCGATTCCTGGATCGCGATGTGGGTCATTGCCGTGCTCGGAGTCGCGCCGTGCCAGTGCTTCAGGCCCGGAGGAAACCACACCACGTCTCCGGGCCGCACCTCCTCGATCGGGCCGCCCTCCCGCTGCACCCAGCCGAGGCCCGACGTGATGATCAGGGTCTGCCCCAGCGGATGCGTATGCCATGCGGTTCTGGCACCGGGTTCGAAAGTGACCTGACCACCGCCTGCCCGCGCCGGATCCGGCGCCTGGAACAGCGGATCGACGCGAACGGATCCCGTGAACCATTCGGACGAGCCCCGTGTGGAAGGACGGGAGCCATTTCGTTTGATGTCCATGTTCGATTCCTTCGTGAGCGATGATGTCTGAGCGGACGCCGGCCCGACGCTCGCGAGGGCGGCCGCGCCGCCAGCGATCAGAATAGTTCTGCGCGACAGCATGGCGTTATTTTCCGTGCGCGAGCGGGCGCTTCTCGATCACGTCCTTGACGACCGGCAATGCGGAGAATGCGTTTGGCCACCCGACGTAGAAGGCAAGATGCGTGACCGCCTCTCCGGCCTGCTCCCGTGTCAGTCCGCTGTCCATGGCGCGGTTCAGGTGATAGGTGACCTGCGCAACCTGCCCGTTGGCGATCAGGGCGCTGACGGTAACCAGACTGCGGTCGCGCGGCGCGAGGCCCGGCCGCAACCAGAGATCCCGGAACAGGACGTCGGCCGTGTACCGCACGAGGCCGGGCGCCACATTTCCGAACGCGCGGCCCACCCGCTCCGCGCGTTGCGCCTCGGCAGCCTCGTCGAGCGCAAGTTTCGGAGTGGAGCCTTGCGGAAGTTGATCGGCTCCGATGCCGCGGCCTGCGAAGACGCTTCGCGCAGTCCGCACGGCATCCGTCGCGTTGCCCCAACCGGCGTAGAACGCCAGATGCGTGATGATTTCGGAAATTTCGGCGGGCTTCACCCCGCTGTCGAGCGCCAGATTCAAGTAATGAGGCAACTCGGCCGTCTGATCGCGTGCAATCAGGGCGGATAACGTGACGATGCTCCGGTCGCGCGCGGAAAGTCCCGGCCGCTTCCAGAGGTCGCCCGCGACCACACGCTGGGCATAGGTTTCAAGGGCGGGCGCGACCGCCCGGATGTCGTCTGCCGTCGACATGGATTTCGCTCCTTGCGTCGTTGCCGGCTCTCCCGATGCCGGCACCGAGGCTGTCAGGGAGAGCAAAATGATGCTCAGGACCAACCGCTTCATTCCAATCTCCTGGATGTGCGTGCGGGCGCGGGACCCAATTCTCCGCAACCGAATGCGTTCTGGCTCCGCGAATGTAGGCCGGTTGCCGTCGCCCGATTAGATGATAAAACCTGATTGGATTTATTTGCGAGGGATATGAATGGAGCGCGAAAACGCCAGCGGCCTCCTCGCCTTCCTCGCGGTCGCGCGCGAGGGAAGTTTCACGCGGGCGGCGGCGAAGCTGAAGATGTCCCAGCCGGCCGTCAGCCAGACCGTCCGCGATCTGGAAGAGCGGCTTGGAGTCCGCCTCTTGAACCGCACGACGCGAAGCGTTGCGCCCACCCAGGCAGGCGAGCGTTTGCTTCAACGCATCGGGCAAAAGTTCGACGAGATGGATATGGAACTCGCGGCGCTAGGCGAACTGCGGGAGAAGCCTGCGGGCACGATCCGGATCACGGCAACCGAACACGCGGCCGAGGCCATCCTGATGCCTGCGCTGGCCAGGACCCTGCCGAAATACCCTGACATCAAAGTTGAGGTCATCATCGATTACGGCCTCGCGAACATCGTGACGCAACGCTACGACGCGGGCATCCGGCCCGGCGAACTGGTGGACAAGGACATGATCGCCGTCCGCGTCGGGCCTGATCTGCGGATGGCCGTGGTCGGCGCGCCGTCCTATTTCGCCGGCCGGAGAAAGCCGCGGCTACCGCAGGACCTCACGGATCACAATTGCCTGAACCTTCGATTGCCGACCCATGGCCGTCTCTACGCCTGGGAATTCGAAAAGAACGGCCGCGTCCTCAATGTCAGGGTGGATGGTCAACTGGTCTTCAACGGCGCGGGGCCGCTGCTGAGCGCCGCGCTCAATGGCTTCGGCCTCGCCTACCTGACGGAAGGTCATGTGAAGCCGTACATTGCCGAGGGCAGGCTTACCCGGGTTTTGTCCGATTGGTGCCCGCCCTTCT
>JBIQHO010000288.1:0-4550 GCA_044508545.1 Bradyrhizobiaceae bacterium
GGCAGCGTCTGTCGGATGGGCCTTGACCCATTTTCCCGTCTCGACCAGCTTGTCGAAAATGACGTTCAGAACATCGTGGCGGCGGTTTACGAAATCCGTAGAAGCAAGATAGTAGCGTTTGTAGCTGGCCAGTCCGTTGCTGACGTCAACGAGTATGCGTGCATCCAGAGTCGCGACAGCGGCCGTCAAATAGGGATCCCAAGCTACCCAGGCATCGACGCTTTTACCGATGAAGGCGGAGCGACCGTCAGCCGGAGCGAGATAGGCAGGCGTGATTTGATCGAAGCCAACTCCGGCCTTGCCGAGCGCCGCCAACAGCAAATAGTGGCTGCCTGCTCCCTTTGTAACGGCGATCCGTTTTCCTTTCAGATCAGCGACGGCTTTGATGGGAGAGGCCTTGCCGACCAGAACGGCCTGAGCCGACGGTGAGGGGGTCTCTTCCGCGTAGTAGGTGATCTGTGCACCGGCAGCCTGCGCGAAGATCGGGACCGTGTCTGCAACATCGCCACTGACGTCGATATTGCCGACATTGACGGCTTCCAGCAGTGGCAATCCGCTGCTGAACTCATGCCAGGAAATGCGCACGTCGAGCGGCGCAAGCGCTTTCTCCAGCCGTCCATTCGCCTTCAAAATGGAAATCAGCGTTGACGATTTCTGATAACCGATCCGCACTTCATCCGAGGCGTGAGCGTTTCCCGTGATCATCGTGCCCACGACCAGGCCAACAAGGCCCGCAAGAAATGAGCGGCGAACCGCCGAGTAACGCGAGGAGGGAGCATTAGAAAGCATCATAAATCGCCCACTGATCTTTGCTTGGGTTGGATGATTAGTTGGCGATGAGACTGCATTTCCCATTGCAGGGCAATTGCAGATAATTCGCGAATTGCTGCAGGATATTCTCAGTTCAGCAGTGGCGAGAGAATTTTCCGTTTGAACGCCATTCACCTGGTCGATGATAGGGACGGCGCCGAGATATTCCCTGTCGTGTGTACGCAACATTTCGGGTTGGCGACGGTTCGTGAAGTAAAATAAGGCGTGGGCAAGGGATCCACTCGGCGTGGCGACTTAGTCGATTTGACGGCGTCTCGTATTTTGTGCTGGCGGGAAAAGGGTAAGACGGCTAAGCGAGGGCGTCTGGGGAAGGCGCACGACCAAAGTGCCATGGCGTGTTTCCGCGAACTCGTCACTGAATTCGCGATAAATGAGTGCATCGCATTCGCTGGCGATCCGGAGGTGTCCTTGTGAGTTATGTTCGTGGCCGGCCGACTGATCCAGGAAGGTTGCAACACCTGCAGAAAATGCTTGCGATCGAATAATCTTCTCAGCGCTCCGACGATTAGCTGCTTCGAAAGCAAGCCTGAGCACAGGCGCCAATTCTAGAACGAATATTGGCTGCATATCGTCTTGACGATTGTGCTTCGCCACAACTCTCTCACAACAGAGTTAGAGATCATCGTTCATTGCGATGGCCGGCGTCCTCAGCGCCCACGCCAATGGATCAGTTTGGTCTCCATCCAGCCGAGCAACGTGTTCAGAGCCAAGCCGATCGTGCCGATAAGTCCAATACCGATGAATACAACCGGGATCTGGAAGAACTGCGCGGCATCGGAGATCATGAATCCCAGCCCGCGTTGGGCCCCCACAAGCTCAGCCGCAACAACAACGGCCCAACTGAGCGCGAGAGCGACCTTAAGTCCGGTAAATATCTGCGGGAGAGCGGTTGGAATGACAACGCGATAGAAGATTTGCGACGCCGTCAGTCCCATTGATTGAGCCGCGCGGAAATAGGCAAACGGAACCCCGGCCGCGCCTGTATGGGCGTTGAGTTGCGTATAGTTGAAAGCGGTAAAGAAGATAAGAACAATCTTGCCGGTTTCTCCGAGGCCGAAGTACAGGACCGACATTGGAATAAAAGCAATCGGCGGAATCGGACGAATGAACGCCATCAATGGCGACGCCAACGCACCGGCGATACGATTATGGCCGGTCAAAAGGCCGAGGGGAATGCCAAGTGCTGCACCGAGAGCAAATCCCGCAAGAGTACGATAGAGGCTTACTGCAATGTGAACGTGCAGCGGTGTCCCTCGATAGCCGCTCTGCAGCAACACCGCCAGATCGTGCAGAATGCCTTGCGGACTGGGCAGATACTCCCGATCAACCCAACCCGTGGATGTAACGAGCGTCCAGACAACGAGGGTCCCGACAACGGAGAGGGTGGAGTACGCCCAAGCCGGCCACGAACTGGCGGGAGATAGCCGGCGCCAGCTTGAGAAGATCCCGCCACCTGTCGCGTCGAAGGCGACGACATCATCCTCTCGGGTCGTTGAAGTCAGAGTCATGGTTTTGTCTGCTCAAGGTAGCGCCGAATATAAGAAGAGTCGATTGACCCATTGATCTGGCTAAGCGTCAGGGGAGCCGGGATGCTGCCAACTTCGTGCAGAATTTCGCCTGCGATGAACAGTTTTCGCGCGAGCCCCCCGTTCTCGTCCACTAACGACCACGGCGTTCCAGGCGTTATCTCTTGCTCGAACGTGGGCAACGCGGACGTCGAGACGCGCTGATACACAGCGGTAGCAACACTCTCGGAGATCGATAAGCGCTTGCTGAGGGCGTTGATCGCCAATGCCGGATTATCTGCGATAAGCTTCAATGCCTTGGCGCGAACTTGGACGAGTTTAAGTCCGAGGTCCGGATGATCCTTGAGAAATTGTGGTCGCGCCCCGTACAGCGACGGGCAAACACCACCTTCGGGCGGGGCATAATCAGCATCCCAATTCACGACCTTGTAGCCTTGTTCCTGCAAGGCATGGGCGTATGGCGCCCAAGCAACTCCGGCATCGATCGATCCGCTTTTGAAGGCGTTGGCATAAAGCGGCGGGGGAACGTTGACGACGTTCAGCGACCGATAGGAAATCCCGGCCTTACGGGCCAGAAGGCCCAGTGCGACTTGCGCGCAAGTCCCCTGAGGGGCGCCGACGGTTTTGGCGCCGGCGATATCACGGTAGCTGGCAACGGGGCTCTGAGAACTGACAATTAGCCCCTCCCCAGCAGACGAATCCGTTTCCCAACCGATGAAGGTAAGAGGGATCTTCTGGCCAAGCGCAAACACCGTCGCGAGGCCTGTCGTGAAGACATCGATGCTTCCGCCCTTCAAACCCGCCAGCAAAGGAGTCCCGGTCGGGAACCAGAAGAATTGCGGATCAAGTCCGACTTCCTTGAACAGCCCTTGATCTATCGCGACGTAGAGAACCGGATAATCAGCTGTCGGAGCGCCCCAATTGAACCTTAACGGAGTATCGTTTTTTTGAGCGATGGCGATCGAGGGCACGACAAGCGCAAGCGTTAAAGGGATAATCATACTCTGCCACAAACGGCGAATACCAGAGCGAAAACCTGAGTTCAGTATCTTCATGACAGATGTGCTCGATATGGGGTGGGATGAAAGGTCGAAAGGCTTGCGGAAAGCTGGACGGCATTCAACAGTTCGCGCTGTAGTTCGACGAACTCAGGGCTCGATATGAAGTTGCGCAATCGAGGTTTTGCGTGACTGACGCTGACCTCGCGAACAATACGTCCGGGGCGCGCGCTCATGACGACGACACGGTCAGAAACGAAGATCGCTTCAGCGACATCATGGGTAATGAAGAATATCGTCGGCTGGTGCAGTTGCCAGAGCTGCAACACGAGTTCCTGCATTTGAATGCGGGTCTGATAGTCCAGGGCGCCGAACGGCTCATCCATCAACAAGGTGCGGGGCTGCGCAACGAGAGCCCGTGCGATCTGCACCCGTTGCTGCATTCCCCCCGAAAGCTGATAGGGATAGTGAAACTCGAATCCGGCGAGGCCAACCTCTGAGATCAATTGATGCGCGCGCGGTTCGAAATCGGCCGGATCCACCCCACGCGATTTGACGCCGAGCGTTATGTTGTCGATAACGTTCAGCCACGGGAAAAGAACCGCCTGCTGGAAAACGACGGCGCGATCGGGCGCCGGACCGGTCACCGGCTCGCCGTTGATTGAGACTTGCCCTTCCGTGGGCCGCTCGAATCCTGCAATCAGATTGAGCGCGGACGATTTACCGCAACCGGTTGGCCCCAGCACCGAGACGATTTCCGATGGCCGGATGTGGAGCGTCAGATTTGCGAGCGCGAGAGTGCCCACTCCTTGTCGTGCGTGACCATCATATCGTTTGCTAACAGCCTCAAGGATGACCGGTGCGGGCTGCCCTCCGGCCTTCGGTTGGACGATGTTTGCAGTGGCACTCATTCGATAAACGACCTGGCGACGTTGTGAATTGACGAAGAACCTCAGACGGTAGCGGCTCTGAGCCGCGGTTCACCCAGCCACCAAAGTGCAAGCCGGGCGACGGTTGCAGGATCTTCCCGCTGCGGAAAATGTCCGATCCCCGGCAATCCAACTCGCTGATAGGCGCCTTCAAAGAACTGGGCGGCGTCGAGAGAACTGTCCGACAGAATGCACCGATCGTTGTCACCGTGTAGCAGCAGGGTTGGAACCGATATCCGCGGGATTTCAGCCTGCCGCGCATCAAT
>JBIQHO010000289.1:0-4534 GCA_044508545.1 Bradyrhizobiaceae bacterium
GCGACTTCGCTTCACCCTGGAGGAAACGTCGGAGTACCTCATAACCCGGCGCAACGTGAACCTGGGACAGGAAGACCTGTCGCTCGTCCAAAACAAGACCGAAGGGTGGGTTGCCGCCATCTGGCTCGCCTCGGTGGCGCTTGAACGCAACAGGAACCCTTCCGAATTCGTCACGCGCCTGTCGGGAGCCGAGCGCTCCATCGCCCATTACCTTGCGGAAGAAATTCTGGCGCACCAGCCGCCGGACATTCAGCAGTTCCTGCTGCGCACCAGCGTCCTGCGGCAGCTGGAGCCGGCGTTGTGTCGCGCGCTCGTTCCCGGCGCAGACAGCGAACACATCCTCCACGAACTGGAAACAGCCGATGTCATGCTCACGCCGGTGGGCGCCGCCGGCGACGGCTATCGCTATCACAGCCTTTTCGCCGATTTCCTCAAATCCGAACTCGCGCGTGAATTTCCGGATGAACTGACACATCTGCATTCCGCGGCGGCCGCCTGGTATGAAATGCAGGGCCGCCCGATCCCTGCGATCGATCATGCGCTCGAGGGCGGCAATATCGCGGATGCCGTCAGGTTGATGTCAGCGCATTGCGCCGGTCTTGTTGCGCAAGGCCGGATGCGTCTGTTGACGCGATGGTTCGCGGCGTTGCCCGCCCAGGTTCTGAGCCAGCATCCCCACCTTCAGCTCATTCACATGTGGGCAGTCTGTTTCACCAACGGCGCGTTTCAGGCGATGGACCTTCTCGCGCGGAGCGGCTTGAAGGATTCGACCGTCCCGGAAATCGCGGCGAACGTCCAGGCGCTGGAGCCATGCCTGTTGGCCATCATGGATCGGTACGAAGAAGCCTACGAAATCGGATTCAGGCATCTTGAACTTCGATCCGGCGTTGTTCCTTTTGCCGACGATGTGCTGTCCAATGCGATGGCCCATATCACCTCCGTTATCGGCAATCACATCAAGGCTCGGCAACTCATCGACAAAGTCCGCCGCAGCCAGGCAAGCAACGCCAGCGAATTCAATCGCATGTATTCCGAAGCGTCCGATGGCTTCATCGATCTCCAGGAAGCCAAGCTGCGCCAGGCAACGGCGCGTTTCCGCATCGCGGTGACCGCGACCCACGGCAGCTATGTCCACACCAACGGCAATGCGTGGGCCGGCGTGCCTTACGCCGTTGCGCTCTATGAATCCGGGAAGGTCGATCAGGCTGCGCACCTGCTTCAGGTCTACGCCCCGCTCGCGCGCGACGTCGGCCTACCCGATCTCATCATCCTCAGCTATGTCACGCTGAGCCGCATCGCGTTCCTGCGCGGCGACATCGATCAGGTCCTGCATTTTCTGACCGAACTGGAATATCTCGGACACAAGAACCGCCTGCCCCGCGTGGTTTGCTCGGCGCGCCTCGAGCGCTCCCGCGTCTTTCTCCTCCAGGGCCATCGTCAGGCGGCCCGCGAAGAACTCGGCCGCGCCGAAGACGATGAAGTCTGGGAGCGGGTCGAGCGGCTGCGATACCTTGCCAACGATCTGGACTATCTCGCCATCGGACAGATGCGTCTGGCGCTTCACGCAGGCGCGCTGGACGAAGCGGCGCATCAACTGGCGACAGCCGCGAAACACGCCCGCTCCGAGTCCCGCTACCGTCGCGCCTTGAAACTGGAGATGATGTATGGCGTGGCGCTCTTCAGCGCCGGCGACACGGCATCAGGACTGGCGTCTCTCGCAAATGCGCTGCGTGCTGCGAGTGCCGAAGGATTTATCCGCCTCGTTCTTGACGAAGGCGATATCATGCGGGCGCCGATCCACGCCCTTACCGCAACGCTCCAGTCCGGCGTGCTGCCGCGCGACGAAGCCGTCTTCGTCAGCTACGTTCAGCGACTGGCGCAAGCGCTCGGCCCCGTCACACCGGCCAATCCGCCCTCCGACAAGGTGCAGAGTGCAATCCTGCTCGAACCGCTGACCCGAAAGGAGATGCACGTCCTGCAACTCCTGGCCGAAGGATATTCGAACAGCGCCATGGCCGAAAAGCTGTTCGTATCCGACAGCACGATCCGGACCCACTTGCGCAATATCAACACCAAGCTTGACGCGCAAAATCGCACCCACGCCGTTGCGACGGCACGCCGCCTCAACATCATTTCATAGGACGCAAGCGCGTATTTTTGCTCTCCCGCCTGCTATCCGGCCGGCGCGGCCGCAGCGACGATGCGCTCCTTGCGTAGCGCGCCGAGGATAATGTCGAGGTCGGAGGGCGTGGTCATGCCCTCGAAACGCAACCGGAACGCACCATTCTCGCTTCCTACAACCGATGCGCGATAGCTGCCGAGCAGCGCCGAGATATCAGCCATCCGTGCCTCCGGCCGGAACGTCACCGTCGCCACCACCTCGTCCGTCGTCTTCGGGACCACCATCGAGCGCCTGGGAACGGACGGCGACGGCTCCGCCTGCGGCCGCGCCGCGCCGGTGGCGTTCTGCGCCGCCCGGTCGGATTGCGCGGACGGTGGCGGCGCGCTGACAGCCGCCCGCTCCTTGGCGGACGTTGTCGGGCTCGTCTCCAGTTTGCGCTCAAACGTGGGGGCTGCGCTCGGCGCGGCGGGGCGGCTGACCTGCGTCTCGTATTGCGGGCTCTGGAACGCATCGAGGCCGGTCCGCATCAGGATGGTCCCGATCAGGCCCGCCTGCACCACCAGCGCCAGCGCGCCGAACGAGGCTGACCACGCCAGCGTGCGCGGCGACAGGCCGGCGAAGAACCCCGCCAGCCATCCCGGACGCTTCGCCGCCGCCCCCGCAGCCGACGCCTTGGGCGACGGCTCGGCGTCGATGGCCGCCATCAGCTTCTGCAGGGCGCGGGGCGACGGCGCGCCGAGGCTCTCGTTGAGCCCGACCGTCTCGCTGTATTCGTCCTGGATCGCGGCATACTGCCGGCGCAGTCCCTCGTCCTGCCGCAGCGCGTCTTCCACGCGGCGGGTGTCGTGCGCGTTCAGCGTGCCGGCGGCGTACCACGGCAGCAGCGCTTCGATCTCTCCCGGTTCGTCATCCATGATCTTCGTATTGGTCGCTCTCATGGCCAGCCTCGTTCAATACCTGCGGCCTGGAGCAGAACGGCCAGTTTCTTCCGCGCGTAAAACAGTCGCGTCTTGACCGTATTCTCCGGAATCCCGACGATCTCCGCGACCTCCTCCACCGATTTCTCGTGGTAGTAGACGAGGTCGATGATCTCCCGGTGCTCGGGCGACAATGCGGTCAGGCACGAACGCAAGGCCTCGCCGGTGTCCCTCTTCTGGACGGTCACTTCCGGATCGTCCGCGGTGTCGGCGATCGCCACCGCCATTTCGTCGTCCAGTTCCGCCTCGGTGCGCCGCCGCAGCGCCGACAGCGCCTTGAACCGCGTGATCCCGAGCAGCCAGGTCGAAACCGCCGAGCGGCCCTCGAACCGCCCGGCCTGCCGCCAGACGTCGAGAAAGACCTCGCTGATAAGATCCTCGGCAAGCTGCTGGTTCCGCACCAGGCGCAGCCCGAAGCGGAAGACCCGGACATGGTGGCGGCCATACAGTACCTGCATGGCCGTCTTGTCGCCTTGCGCGATCCGGGCAATCAAGGCTTCGTCGGTCGTCTCCGTCGTCGGACTCAAATCGCCATCTCGCAGTATGGGTCGGCCTGAGCCGAAGGAAGGTTCGAGGGCGGTCAGGACAAATCTTGTCGAATTTGACCGATGTTGCCCGGCGCAACGGGGGCAAATTGCCCCGAATCCGTGAACGGACGCAAGTCGGCCGGCCCGATCCCGCCTCGCGCCCCGGCTGGAGACGGGAAAAGCCCGCGGCGAAGCCGCCCGAAGACCTCGAAGCGGCGTCAAACGGCGGCCCGAAGATACCAAACCTAAAGGCTTTTTCCCGTAGAGTTCGATTTTCGGGCTTAACCGGCAATTCATAATCTGACGGACCGACCATGCAGAGCGCCGCGACGACATTGTCGAGTCTCTTTCCCACCCTTCCGACGGGGACGGAGAGACAGTCGGCGCTCGGCTCGCGCCGCCACCGGACCCGGATCAACCGTCAAATCCTTGGCTACATCTGCATCAGCTACGTCATCGATGCCCTTATCCTGACCATCTATGCCGGCGCCGGCACGGTGCCGTTCATGATTATCCCGGCTTACCTGGCTTGTGGGATCGGCACGGCCGTCGGTTTCGGACTTCTCTACGAAAGCCGCCTCAACCGGCGCTTCCGCGACCCCTATCTGGCGATGCCGCAGGCCATGGTCGGGCTCTCGATCATGTTGCTGTTCACCGCACTCGCGCCCGGGGCCGGCTTCCTGTTCCTGTGCAACCTGTTCACCGTGTTCGGCTTCAGTTCGCTGCGCGCCTCCGCGCGCGAAACCGCGCTGGTGTGGACCGCCATGGCCGTCGGCCTGATGGTGCTGTTCCTCGGCACCGGCAGCGCCATCTCGCTGCCCCACGATACCCTGACCGAGCGCATCGCCAGCATGCTGGCCTTCGCGCTGACCATCGGACGCTGCATGTTCGTCGGCATCTTCAGCAAC
>JBIQHO010000290.1:0-4511 GCA_044508545.1 Bradyrhizobiaceae bacterium
GTTGCAGGACACGGAAGAACGCCGCCGCTATCTCAATGCGCGCTCCACCATCGCGAAACTGCTCGAATGGCGCGCCGTTCCGGTCATCAACGAGAACGACACGGTCGCCACCAACGAAATCCGCTACGGCGACAACGACCGTCTCGCCGCGCGCGTCGCCACCATGGCGAGCGCCGACCTGCTGATCCTGCTGTCGGACATCGATGGGCTTTACGACGCGCCGCCCCATCTCAATCCGGATGCGAAACTGATTCCGCTTGTGAAGCGCGTCACCGCCGACATCGAGGCGATGGCGGGCAGCGCCGCCTCCGAATTGTCGCGCGGCGGCATGCGGACCAAGATCGAGGCGGCGAAGATCGCGACCACCTCGGGCACCCACATGCTGATCGCCTCGGGGAAGATCGATCATCCCCTGCAGGCGGTCATGGACGGCGGCCGCTGCACCTGGTTTCTGACGCCGGCGAATCCGGTCACGGCGCGCAAACGCTGGATCGCCGGTTCGCTGGAGCCGAAAGGGACGCTGATCATCGATGCGGGCGCGGTCGCGGCGCTACGCGCAGGCAAGAGCCTGCTTCCGGCCGGTGTGATCCGGGTCGACGGGCAATTCGCGCGAGGGGACGCCGTCATCGTGCGCGGCCCGAATACGCATGAGATCGGCCGCGGGCTTGTCGCTTATGATGCCGACGACGCCGAGAAGATCAGGGGACGCTCGTCCTCCGATGCGGCGCAAATCCTCGGCATCAGCGGCCGGGCGGAAATGATCCACCGCGACGATCTCGTGGTCGGCGGGCCGCGCGGCGAGGCGGATGGTGCGGAAAAAATTTAATTGAATCGTCAAGCCCGGCTTTGTGCCGGGCCATGACGAGTCATAAAGCATTTTCTGGTTAGGTGGAAAACGCCTTAGCTAACGATGCCGGAGCCGATCATGCTGCTGGAGATCAGGTAGATCGTTCCCATCGCCGTGATTCCAAAAGCGGCGGCCGCCATCGGCAACAATATCTCGGTGGCTGCCTGTCCGGCGCTCTGCTGAGAGCCCCAGACCGCAAATTTTCCCGAGATCCAATCCCGGAACGGGACCTCGTTCGGATGTCTGTCGTAGTCGGGCTGATGTCTGTACCAGACCAGGAACGACGCACTGAAGCACAGGCCTGCCACCAGAAACAGAACGGTGATGAAGGCCAGCGGAAGTGCGACGAGGCTCTGCCTGTCAAAAAACAGCCACGCCATCAGGACAAACCAGGTGACGAAGCCTGCGGCGATCTTTGGAATCGTGGAGTGAAGCTGGGTGTACGTCTCATTCGCCGGGTGATCATGAGCGACATGTTCTCTAGTCATGGAGAATGCCTTTCTTGAGATGGCGCGCAATGCGGGCTTGGCGGGTTGAGGTGGCGGGACGCCACGCCGCGTCAAGAGGGACTGGCGCGACCTGCATTGAGCTAGCCAGCCGTACAGATATAAAACGGCGTCGAACTCGGCGGGTTTCGCTTTCACGAAGAATTGGACGGATGCGACGGCGCGTGATGCCGTGAACCGGCTCGCGCGCGCGACTTGCACGGCCTGTCTTCATTTGGAAGGATCGCTGGCTCGGACACGTCCCGCCGGGCCTGATTCATCACAGCCGAGAGACGTCTGGCCGCGGCTTACGCTGCATCCGCGATCGGATCGAGACCGAGGGCGATGCGGCCGGTGAACCGCTGCTGCCGTTTCGCCGGGAGCGGGTGGAATTGCGCGCCGTGCGCGTCGCGCAGCAGGCGTTCGAGCCCGGCCCTGCGATAGAAGCCGGCGCCGCCGGCCACTTCCAGCGCCTTCTCCACGGTCGCCAGCACACCGTCTGCGACGATGGTCTTGCGCACCAGCATGGGACTGGTCACCTCCAGGCCCATCGTGACGTCGAAGTCGTTGGTCAGGCGGACCATATCGTCGATCGCGAGTTGAACCTTGGTCAGTTCGTTGGCGAGTTCGCCGAGAAGATAAGGCACTGTGGGATCGTTCGTGCGCTTTTTTGCGAGCCCGGTGCCGATCGCCGCCGCCGCCTCGGCGATGCCGGCATAGACCGACATGATCAGGGGCATCGCGACCGTCAGGATCACGTTCCAGGCGGGATGAAAATGGCCGCGCGGCCGCCGCAGCGCGACCGCGTCGTCCGGCACCAACACGTTCTCCAGAACGATGGTCTGCGATCCCGTCGCGCGCATGCCGAGCGTCTGCCAGTCGTTGCCAAGTGATACGCCCGGCGCATCGAACGGCACCGCGAAATGCAGCACCTGCCAGCCTTCGTCGGGGTCTTCGAACGGTGCCGAGGTCATCAGCAGACTGCCTTTGGGCGAGCCGCTGCCGAAGGGCTTTCGTGCGTTGATCCGGAAGCCGCCGTCGGCGCGCTGCGCCAGACCGTTCGATTCCATCCAGTCGGCGGCGCCGGTCGAGATCAGCACCAGCTCGGACGCCGCGACCCGTTCCAAAAGCTTCCGACCCGGCCGGCCCTGGCGGTGATTGTAGACCGCCGCCGCGACGAGGTGCTGGTGCATCGACAGCGCAAGCGCCGTCGAGGGACAGTAATGTGCAAGCTCGCGCAGGAAGCGGCACATGGCGCTGTACGCAACGCCGCCGCCGCCGAACTCCCGGGGCACCAGCGCGGAGAACACCTTGTGTTGCGCCAGCACATCGTAGTGGTCCGCAACGAAAACATCCCCCGCATCGCGCTCGGCGGCGCCTTCGGCAAAACGCGGTCCGATGATCTGCACGAGCGCCTGAAGGTCGAGATACCCTGTCATGACCGGCTCCCTGTTCTGGACGTGGAGGGATCGTGCGCCGATGCCGTCGAATTTCAACTTCAATATGTGAAGTTGCCTGACACGAGGCCGGGGGATAAGATTTGCCATGCGCGAAACACGAAGGTACGGCCAGTTCTGTCCGGTCGCGATCGCCAGCGAAGTGCTGGCGGAACGATGGACGCCGCTCGTGATCCGCGAATTGCTGTGCGGCAGCGTCCGCTTCAACGACCTGCAACGCGGTGTGCCGCGAATGTCGTCGGCCCTGCTGGCGCGGCGGCTGAAGGAATTGCAGCACGCAGGCGTCATCGAGCGCCGCAGCGGCCCGCATGGCGGCGCCGAATATCATTTGACGCCGGCGGGCAAGGAATTGTTTCCGGTCATCGAAGGCATGGGACTGTGGGCGCAGCGCTGGCTGCGCCGCGATCTGGTGGATCCAGGCAATCTCGATCCGAACCTTTTGATGTGGGATGTCCGGCGCAATGTCGCGGCCAGAATTCCCTATCACGACCGCCGTCACGTCACCGAGTTCCGGTTGTCCGGAGTGCCGGCCAACCAGCGCTGTTACTGGTTGGTGTTCGAGGGCGATGCCGTCGATCTCTGCTACAAGGATCCGGGTTTCGAGGTAAACCTGTTCGTGGCCGCCAGCCTGCGCCTGCTGACCGAGATCTGGCTCGGCCACATCGCGATCGACCGCGCCATTCGCGACGACCGGCTTCGCCTCGACGGAGCGCGCCGGGACGTGGCGGCCTTTCGGTCATGGTTCGCACTCAGCACCTTCGCGCCGGCCGGTGCAAGGCCGACCGGCCAGACGGAATTGGCCGCTCAATAGCCGGCCGGTCGCAAGTGTGCTAGGATATGATGATAGGAGAAAAACTGAACCGCCAGGAATTCTGCCTGACATGACGGCCTCCCTGAAGGCGGTCGGCGCCTCGGCCGATCTGCCCGCTTTGATGAGCGAGCTTGCAACGCAGGCGCGCGCCGCCGCGCGCGTGCTCGGCCTTGCGTCGACGGCGCAGAAGAATCAGGCGCTCGATGCGATCGAGCGCGCGATCCGCGCCAACGCCGCCGCGATTCTCAAGGCCAATGCCGAGGACGTCACCGAGGCGCGCGCCGGCGGCGCTGCTTCTGCGTTCCTCGATCGTCTGACGCTGACGCAGGCGCGCATCGATGCGATGGCCGATGGCGTCAAGGTGGTGCGCGAGATCGACGATCCCGTCGGGCGCGTCACCGAAAGCTGGCAGCGCCCCAACGGAATGACGATCGAACGCGTGCGCGTGCCGCTCGGCGTCATCGCCGTGATCTTCGAGAGCCGCCCCAACGTCTGCGCCGACGCCGGCGTGCTGTGCCTGAAATCCGGCAACGCCGTGATCCTGCGTGGCGGCTCGGACAGTTTCCGCTCATGCCGCGCCATCCATGATTGCCTGGTGCAGGGCCTGCGCGAGGCGGGACTGCCCGAAGCGGCGATCACGCTGGTGCCGACGCGCGACCGCGCCGCCGTCGGCTTACTGCTTGGCGGGTTGAACGGCGGCATCGACGTGATCGTGCCGCGCGGCGGCAAGAGCCTTGTCGCGCGCGTCGAGGCCGAGGCGCGCGTGCCGGTGTTCGCGCATCTGGATGGCATCAATCACGTCTATGTCGATGCCGCCGCCGATCTCGCGATGGCGAAGTCGATCGTGCTCAACGCCAAGATGCGCCGTCCCGGCATCTGCGGCGCGGCCGAGACGCTGCTGGTCGATCGCG
>JBIQHO010000291.1:0-4507 GCA_044508545.1 Bradyrhizobiaceae bacterium
GCGCCACGGCCTATACCTGGAAAACCGCATTCAGCCCGGATTACGCGAAATACTCGCCGGGCGCGCTGCTGATCGACAAGATCACGGACGAGCTGTTTTCCGCAGGCAGAATCACGGCGATCGATTCCTGTTCCTACGAAGGCAGCTTCATGACCCAGCTCTGGGCCGGGCACCGCAAAATGGCCGATCTGCTCGTCGATGTCGGACCGGGCAAATCGCTGGCGTTTTCGCTGGAGGCAGCCCGTCAGCGAGGCTACGGTTATCTTCGCGGGCTTCGCGGCCGGATCCGGGCCTGGTCCGTGCCGGCCGCACCCAAAAGCAAGAAGGTGAGCTTTGCCGCGCATCGCTAGCGTCACGCGCGACCCGGCCGCCCGCGGGGCCGAGTTGACTTATGAGACTCGATATATCTTACTAAATATATCGCTGGATGGCTTCTCGCGCCGCTTTCGTTCCGCATGTCGCCGCACCTTGTCCGGCCTTGGCAGGTGCGGCGCACTCCTGAATGGATGTCTGGAAGTGTTCAAATATGTTCAGCCGGGCAGGCGAGGCAATATCGGCCGGTTGAACCGGCTGCGCAGACGGGCGCGGCGAGTGGGGGCGGCGACCCGGTGCAGCTTGCCTTTGCTCTTGCAAAGACCGAAGCTGTGGCCGGTTCAATTTTTTCTGAAGAACCGGTGACCGGGGACAATGGCACAGAGACCAAAAAACGCCCTGTTGGCAAGCATACCGGACCCGGAATGGAGCGAAATACAGAGGGTGTGCGAGCCCGTGAAGCTGTCGCTCGGGCGCGTGCTGTACGAACCGCGTGGCGCGTTCGATTACGTCTACTTCCCCGAGACGGCGATCATCTCCAACATCGCTCCGCTCAAGACCGACAGGACGGCTGAAACGTCGACGACCGGACGGGAGGGAGTGATCAATGTCGGCGCCATCATGGGCGACGATCAATCGATGCATCGCGCCGTGGTCCAGGTGTCGGGTGATGTCATTCGCATTTCCTTTCGCGACTTTCAGGATATGCAATCACGCCTGCCTGTCTTTCGACGCAAGCTCAACGCCTACTCCCGAGCATTCCTCGCGCAGGTGATGCAGTCCGTTGCATGCAATGCCAGCCATACGTTGCTCCAGCGCTGCGCGCGATGGCTGCTGAAGTCTCACGATCGCGTCGATGGCGACGAGCTTCGGCTCACCCAGCAATTCCTTGCCGAGATGCTGGTTGTCAGTCGGGTGGCGGTGAACGCCGAGCTTAAGCAATTCCAGAAACAGAAGGTTCTCACATACAGCCGCGGCATCATCACGATACTGGACCGGACACTACTGGAGCGAACAACCTGCGAGTGCTATCGCGCGGTCCGGCGCGAATACGACAGGCTGCTGCCCGGCTCCTTCACCAAATAAAAAAGCCAGCTATGTAAACTAGTTGGCTATACGGTCGCAACTTCCATCGGTACACCAAGTACATCCAACAATGGAGCGCACCGATGCCGAGACACGTCTCATTTTACGATGAATCTCTGGGAAAGCAGATCTCCGGTTCCTACACCTCTGACGGCAAGGTGATCCATGCCGGTTCAGGGACCCTGGGCGCCAAGAGTGCTCCCCTCGGCTATCTTGGAAACGCCAACACGTTTCCGGTCGATCAGGAAGGCCAGGACCTGCTGGCTCAGAAGCTGCTGAGCGAGCTGGCCCATCGTGAAGCGAAGAACGGCCACGCTCACGGCCACTAGGCTTTAGGTTTTCGCCGTTTGCTGCGGAGACCATTGAATTGGTCCCGCTGCGTGGGCGAGTGAAGTTATCGAAACTAATTTTCCTCCCTGGTTTTGTGCGTTACAGCCGACATTTTTCGAATGCTGCACCTTTCGAAAAATGTCGACCGTCTCAAGCGGTAGGTAGCACCCGCTTGGCCACGATGCCCCTGTAACCGGCTTTACCTGACCCACGGCGCTGCTTGTCGTCACCGATAAGGTGACGACAAGTGGTGTTTTGGCGCGTGTGGATGTCTTTCGCAGCGATGCTGCGGCGCTCCGTTGCGGTGCAGAGTCCGGTGGGGCCGGGCATGTCGTCTCCCGTACGCATCGTCCCTGTGCGCGTCCTCGTGCCAGCGAAGGCAGCGACCCCTGATCCTGACGGCGGCAAATTTATCCGTGGTTTTGGTCTATGGCGTTTGCAAGTGAATCCTCGGGCTTGACCCGCGGTTGATACCGCTTCACGTCAGGAAAACGCACCGAATCAAAATCATAGCCTCACTTCTGATTCTTCCGTCGGAAGCGGAAAGGCCGGGTGCTCGAACGTGGCTCAGGCGGTCATGATCCGACGGCGGCCGGGCGTATCGATCCCTGCGTTCGCAGGGACGACCGACACTTGAATCGGTTCGGAGATGGCGGGTCACGGCTTCGTCCGACCCTGCGCAGGGGCCGGCCGCAGATATCAAAGTTATCACCGCCTCCCACTTGTCGGGATGGGCTGCCCGAACGCTCCAACAGGGAGTTCCGGCGGTGACACGCTTCCTTGATCCGGGACGCTGGTTGTTTACCGCGCCGAGACTATTCATTTCGGTGGCGGCCGCAGGTGTCGCGAATCTCAAATTCACCGGCAATCCGGCGGCAGAATCGTTTGGGGCATTTCTCGGGAATTAAAGCCGGATTCACCGGGGGCGACGGTTCAAGACGGGTCCCGGTTCTTGGGGGAGGGCTCCGAATTCCTTTCCGATCCTGGTAGAAACGGCGGCCCGGGAAAAGGTTGGCCGATGTCGCGAAAAGACCATTGTTTCGAAAGACATCCATCCGGCTGGTGAAGCGTTCGGTCGTCGATTTCCCGCAGGAGGAAATCGCGCCAGATGGCCGGAGGTCAACGGGTAGAAGTGCTTCTGCGGCGGCGGTTTAGCCTTGACTTGGCGACTCGCGGTGGATAAAACCCGCGCACTTAACGGCAGGCGGTGAGTTATGCCAACGTCGGAACGGACCACCCTTTCTATCTGATTTGGTTGATAGAGACGGGCACCAACCTCGACGAATGCTGCTCAGACGCTGCCGGTGATAGCTAGGCAATGCCAGGACGACAGTCGTTCTCTTGAGCGAGTTCTCTTGAGATTGATTTCGGATGCATGACCTCGGTGGAAGTCGGCCGGTTCTTTCCGGCTGGCGTTGATCGCGGTCCTCTGTGGTGTCGAAGCGCTTTCCGTTCAGCGATGAACGGTTGGCGCGATTTCGTTTTGCGTGAAACGTTTTCATGCATCGCGAGCGGGTGGGCGGCAGCCCAGGACGAATCTGCGGAGCCGATCGGGGTTTCGCGTAAATTTAAGGGTGAAGGCGAACGATGCCGACGATCAACCAGCTGATCGCAAGTCCGCGCGTCATACAGAAGTCGCGCAAGAAGGTGCCTGCGTTGCAGCAGTCGCCGCAAAAGCGCGGCGTGTGCACGCGGGTTTACACCACGACTCCGAAGAAGCCGAACTCGGCGCTGCGCAAGGTCGCGAAGGTGCGCTTGACCAATGGCTTCGAGGTCATCGGTTATATTCCGGGCGAGGGGCATAACCTTCAGGAACATTCCGTGGTCATGATCCGCGGCGGCCGCGTCAAGGACTTGCCCGGCGTGCGCTATCACATCCTCCGCGGCGTCCTCGACACCCAGGGCGTCAAGAACCGCAAGCAGCGTCGTTCGAAGTACGGCGCGAAACGTCCGAAATAAGCGGGAACAAAAACGATGTCGCGTCGCCATTCTGCCGAAAAGCGTGAAGTGCTTCCCGATCCGAAATTCGGAAACGTCGTCATTACGAAGTTCATGAACTCGGTGATGTATGCCGGGAAGAAGTCGGTCGCCGAAAGCATCGTCTATGGCGCGCTCGATCTGATCGAGGCCAAGACCAAGCAGGGGCCGCTCACGGTGTTCGAGCAGGCGCTTGAAAACGTCATGCCGACCATCGAGGTGCGGTCGCGCCGCGTCGGCGGCGCTACCTATCAGGTGCCGGTGGAAGTCCGTTCGACCCGGCGTCAGGCGCTCGGCATCCGCTGGCTGATCGCGGCCGCGCGGGGACGCAACGAAAAGACGATGACGGAGCGGCTCTCGGCTGAGCTGCTCGATGCGTCGAACAACCGGGGCAGCGCGGTCAAGAAGCGCGAAGACGTGCACAAGATGGCCGAAGCCAACCGCGCGTTCTCGCACTATCGCTGGTAACGGCGACAACAGGAATTCAAGGACAGCTCCATGCCCCGCCAACATGCTATCGAGGATTACCGTAATTTCGGTATCATGGCGCATATCGACGCCGGCAAGACCACCACGACCGAGCGCATCCTCTATTACACCGGCAAGAGCCACAAGATCGGCGAAGTGCACGAAGGTGCCGCGACGATGGACTGGATGGCGCAGGAGCAGGAGCGTGGCATTACCATCACCTCCGCCGCGACCACCGCGTTCTGGGATGGCAAGCGTCTGAACATCATCGATACCCCGGGCCACGTCGACTTCACCATCGAAGTCGAGCGTTCGCTGCGCGTGCTCGACGGCG
>JBIQHO010000292.1:0-4495 GCA_044508545.1 Bradyrhizobiaceae bacterium
ATCCCTTTTCGCTGTTCTCCCGACAGCCCATTCCGTTTCTGACGACGCTCCATGGACGTCTCGACCTTCCCGAGCACCAGCCGGTGTTTGATACCTTTGCGTCGATCCCGGTGGTTTCCATCTCCAACGCCCAGCGGCGTCCGGTGCCTCACGCACGATGGCTCCGCACGATCCATCACGGTCTGCCCGAGCGCCTTTTGACGCCGCGGCCGGTCAAGCCGCATTATCTCGCGGTGCTCGGCCGCATCGCCCCTGAGAAGGGCGTGGATCGGGCGATCAACATCGCTATCCGGTGCGGCATCCCGCTCAAGATCGCGGCGAAGGTCGATCGCGCGGACGAGGATTATTATAACGAGCGCATTCGTCCGATGATGAACCATCCGCTGGTGGAGTACATCGGCGAGATCAGCGACCGCGAGAAATCGGACTTTCTCAGTGGCGCGATCGGGCTGCTCGTGCCGATCGACTGGCCGGAGCCGTTCGGCCTGGTAATGATCGAGGCGATGGCGTGCGGAACGCCGGTGGTCGCGTTCAACCGCGGGTCGGTCCCCGAGGTGGTGGAAGACGGCAGGACCGGCTTCGTCGTCGAGGACGAGACCAGCGCGGTCGCGGTTATCGATCGGCTTGAAACGCTCGATCGCGCTGTGATCCGCAAGGCGTTCGAGGCGCGCTTCACCGCCCGCCGGATGGCGCTCAATTATCTCGAAACCTACCGGGAGTTGATGAACACTCTCACGCCCCGCATTAAGCTCGTCAGCAGCGTCAACTGACGAGCTTCGCGCATCTTTGGGCGCAATGGGCCGCCGATCGCAAGGCGATTTCGCTTATGGCGGTCCTGATGTCGGAACATGATTGACCAGCGCCAACGCTTGACGGAACCCGTTTCAAGCCTTGGCGCTGAACATGTTCTTCCAGGCCGCGGTGCCGGGTTTGGCCTCCCACTTCTTGGTTTCCGACATGACGGCGAGCCCTTCCTGCACGGCAGGACGCACCTTGATGGCGTCGAACCAGCGCTTGAGATTGGGGTAGGCGTCAAGATCCTGGCCCTGCCACCGGTAGGGTCGAATCCACGGAAGGGTCGCGATGTCCGCGATCGAGTAATCGTCTGCCAGATATTCGCTCTCGGCAAGCCGGCGGTCGATGACGCCATAGAGCCGCGCCGCTTCCTTGGTATAGCGATCAACGGCATATGGAATTTGTTCGGGCGCGTAGCGCCGGAAATGATGAGCCTGGCCCAACATCGGCCCGACGCCGCCCATCTGAAACATCAACCACTGAATAGCGTCAAAACGCGCGCGCGTATCCGCCGGGAGCAGTTTTCCGGTCTTTTCGGCGAGATACAGGAGGATCGCTCCCGATTCGAAAATCGGCAGCGGCTGCCCTCCCGGACCGTCGTGATCGACAATGGCGGGGATCTTGTTGTTCGGGCTGATCTTCAGAAATTCAGCGTTGAACTGATCCCCGGCGGTGATGTCGACCGGGATCACCCGGTAATGCAGGCCGAGTTCGGCCAGCATTATCGTCACTTTGTATCCGTTCGGCGTCGTCCAGAAGTAGAGATCGATCATGACAAACTCCCGTCAGCCAACTGAACGACGCCTCGCGGTTTCAGGTCGCGGGCCGGTCGAACAGGATGCCCGGGTTGAGCACCCAGTTCGGATCAAGCTCGCGCTTGCTCGCCTTCATCATCCGGATGAAGCCCGGATCGATTTCCTTGTCGTACCAGGGGCGGAAGCTGCGACCGACCGCGTGATGGTGGGTGATGGTTGCGCCGAGTTCCAGCAACGCATCGGATGCCACCTTGTTGAGGGCCGCATAATGCTCGATGTTCTTCTCGTGGGAGGAGGGAGCCATGATCGAGTAATACGGTGCCGGCCCATCCGGATAGAGGAACGAGAAGCGCCGGCACACGATGCCTCCGCCGCAGATTTTCTTTTCCGCTTCCGCGATCCGCCGCATCACCTCGGTGTCGAGCGCCTCGAACTTGTCCCAGGTATAGGCGGTTTCGAAGGTGAAGCTGACGATGCCCATCGCAGCGCGCACGTGCATGAGATACGGCAGGTAGCGGAACTGATGGCGCCAGCTTCCCTGCGCCCCCGACCGGCTGGTTTCGAGCGCGTCGGCGCCGGTGCCGGCCTTCTGCTTCACGGTGCCACCGAAGTCCTGGCAGATTTCGACCGACCGCTCCAGCCAGGAGTCAACCGGGTGATCCGCCGACTCGTAGCCGATCAGGAGCATCGACTCGGTGCCATCGCCCGCGCCGTAGAAGAAGGCGTCCTTTTCGTCGAGATAGCGGCAGTTTGCCGGGTAGAGGCCGGCCTGGGTGATCTGCCGAACGGCTTTCGCGCCCTGATAGAACGTCTTGAACGCAATGGCCGCATTGGCGCGGAACTTGACGCGCCCCTGCAAACGCATCCACGCCTCGGTAATGATGCCAAGGGTGCCTTCCGAGCCGATAAAGGCGCGATCGGGATTAGGACCGGCGCCGGAGGCCGGCAAGCGGCGGTTCTCGATCGTTCCGGTCGGCGTCACCATCCGCAGGCTCTCCACCATGTCATCGATATGGGTGAGATGCGTCGCATAGTGACCGGAGGAGCGCGTCGCGATCCAGCCGCCCAGTGTCGAGAACTCCCACGATTGCGGGATATGACGCAGCGTGAAGCCATGCGGCTTCAACTGGTCTTCGAGCGACGGTCCGAACGTTCCGCCCTGAATGCGGGCCGCGCGTGAGATCGGATCGACTTCGAGCACGCGATTGAAGTTCTCAAGGTCGATGGTGACCACGCCCTTGTAGTGGCTGTCGTCCGGCGGATTGATGCCGCCCGTCACACTCGATCCGCCGCCGAACGGCACGGCCGCATAGCCGTTCTCGCCGCACCAGTCGAGAACGGCGGCAATGTCCTTTTCGTCGCGGGGATACGCCACGATGTCCGGCGGATTCGGGTACTTGCGCTTGTAGATCATCGCAAGGTCGCGGAAACTCTTGCCATAGGTATGTGCCACCCGATCCCACTTCTCGGGGGTGCAGAAGGCGGCGAGCGACGCCGGCGGCGTGATGCGCGGCGCCCGGATCTCGATCTCGTCCAGCGTCGGATCCGTCAGGATCGTGAAATCGTTCATGCCGAGGCGCTGCGCAACGCGCTGGTGCATCGACGTCACTTCCGACTCGGGGATGTCTTGCCCTTCGTAGCCCCAGCTCCAGAACTTCCGACGCGGGCCTTTCGGCTTGGCCATGGGTGCATTCATCGTTTCACTCCTCAATGATTGTTGAACCGGAAAGGACGTCCGCGCCCGCTTCATGTCTACCCGGGGGCACAGGATGAAGCGCCTGATAATTGGACAATCCAGATTGGTAAGACCACTAAGGGGCAAAACATCCACGCTGTCAAGGCTGCCGCCCGGCGCTCATGGAGAATTTCTTCATGGTCGGCACGGCCGCAACGCCCTTGCCGAGACAGCGACGCGGTGCGTTCCGGCAATCCCCCGCTTTGCGCCGCGCGGCACGAAAGGGGAGCCTCTCGTGTGCCGCGGTAACGGGATCAAAGCCTGGTCCCGAACCTGACCGCACAGCCTTGCGAATGCCTTATGCCGGTTTGCGGCGAATGCGAGCTGGCCGTGCATCCGGAATCTGGTGCTGCCGGATCGCGAATCCGCGCGCTGCGGCGTCAAGCGCCCGGTCAGGATCGCCAACGGCGGCGTGCGGATCGCACCGACGGGGGAAGCCTGTTGCCGGCTCAGACCGTGATTTGCCGTTGATATGACGGGGCGGCCGGCATCGATGCTTCGGCGTATTTCTTCAGGTCATGCTTTCTGATCTTCCCGTTCGGCGCGATCGGCAGTTGGGGCATGACGACGATCTGCTGCGGCTTCTTGTACCGCGCCAGTTGCCGCTCCACGAGCGCCAGCAATTCGTTCACTTCGATGGAACGCCCGGGAACCGGCTCGACGAAAGCGATGATTTCCTCATTGCCCTCGATCGATCGCCCGATGACCGCGGAATTGAGCACCGCCGGATGGGTATTGAGCACAGCCTCGATCTCGGGGGGATAGACATTGAAGCCGGAGCGGATGATGAGTTCCTTCGAGCGGCCCTGCACCACCAGTTCGCCGCCGGGAGCGCGGCTGACGATATCGCCGGTGTTCAGATATCCATCGCGATCGATGACGGCTGCGGTCAGTTCCGGTTGACCGTAATATCCCAGCATCACGTTGGGGCCCCGTATAAGCAACTCCCCCGGCGTACCGTCAGGTACGTCACGCCCGTCGGGCCCGACAATCCTGATTTCGATACCGGGGATGGGAGGCCCGATGTTGATCTCGTCGCTTCCCATCGCGTACAGCGTGCGGCTGATCGTCGGTGACGTTTCGGTCAGACCATAACCGTTGTGCAGCACCACCCCGAACACGCGCTCGACGCCTTGGCGCAGCCGCAGGTCCAGCGGTGCGGTTCCGGTATAGACATAGCGGAGCCGGTTGGGCGTGAGGCTGATTCCCT
>JBIQHO010000293.1:0-4482 GCA_044508545.1 Bradyrhizobiaceae bacterium
TGCCGAGATAATAGGGGCCGGCGTCCATCGAGCCGGCGTCGGAAATGATGGCGTCGACGCGCCCCTTCAGCGCCGCGTCCAGCGATTCTTTCGGGTATCCGTAGCCGAGCGCGCCACAAGCGGACACCACGCGATAGATCAGGTTCGCCATTGCTTCGATCCTTCAACGCCGGTCGATCCAACGACCGTGATTTCATGGATCGGAAAGAAGCCTGAACTCCGTCAGCCGCACAAATATTGTCTCGCTATACGGCCATATCCGCTTCCAATAGGCGCAGTGTTCGGAAGCCCGCTTCATTTCTCCGGCGAGTCCTTCGAGGTACGAACGATGGTTGCATCGAGCATCAGGTATTGGTTGTTGCGGTCGACGGTCAGGGGGACGAATACCCGTTCCCCACACGCCGGCATGGCGCCACCGGCTAAACCAGCGCTCGGGCAGGTCACACCAGTGCGCGCCAGAGCACCCACAGATATAAGCCAAGAGTCACTTTTCTGGTGCGCGCGAACCCGTCATCCCCGAATACAGAACAAAAATAGACGTAGGCGAGCCACCTGCAAGCTGTTGACCGGCGCCGGTTCTGACGTCCGATAATGAAGCCTATCAGAAGTGAAATGAGATCGTGTCAACATGCGGAGCGGATGACGCCTTAGTCCGGCGCCGACTCGCGCTCGATAGCACCCGGCAACCAGGGCGCCAGGCCGGACCTGCTCAAGACGTTCGCCAGCGGGGCTCGTGAGCATAAAATAATTGCCCCGCCGCAGCGGGGCAATTCAGTTAGCGTGTTCCGAATTCGGCCTTCATCCAATCGTCGACGGCCTTTTTTGACTGCATTTCATGATATCCATAGAGCTTTTGCAGCTTCCCTTCGAGCATTTCTCGCTTGCCGTCGATTTCAGCGAAGTCGTCGTCAGTCAGCTTGCCCCACTGCTCCTTAACCTTGCCTTTGAACTGCATCCAATTTCCTTTGATCCGGTCATCCCAGTCCGCCATAGGGCTCATACTGTTCATGCTGCTCTCCTCTGCTTGCGGTGAAAAACGGTCCAGAGGTGATCTTGTTCCACGGTTCCCCGGAGACGGGTTCTTCCCGTCGGGGCAGGATCATGGACGTCCGAGGCTCGATCGTCCAAGGCTCGATCGTCCAAGGCTCGCTCGTCCGAGGCTGGATCGGCCACCGAACGAACCGCAGCCGGCGCGAGGGACGCTGTGTAAATCCTCGATCTATCCCTTGACATATATCGGCGACGTGCCGAGCATCGCCTTAACGACCGTGGGCGGGTCCTTCGGCAGAAGCCCCCTGCATGCCGCGCTCAAGCGACCGTTCGGATTTGTGGCCGCGTTGTGTTGTCGATACGGCTGGAATTGATGTCATCCAGAAAGCGGAACAGCAATGGATTGAACCGCTCGGGCGCTTCGAGGAAGGGCGCGTGGCCGACGCCGTCGATGATATGGCAGCGTTGATCCCAGAGCGTTTCGTAGGCGATGCCTGCGACGTGGCCGAGACGTACAAACGGCTCTTCAGAACCGTTGACGACGGCTGTCGGTGTCGGCAGGTTCTCGACGATCCAGCGTTGATCGACGCCGAGCCCGGCCATCAATCCACGCCCCAGGATCGGACGTGCGCGACGGTCCGTGCGAGCGATTGCATTGTGGAATTGCGCGGCGTGCTTTTCCCCGACGCAGGCGCGCGCGAACCGGTTGATCTCGTGCGCATTCAGTACGCTTTTGGTTGCGAGCAACAGATCAAGCTGGGTCTGAAAGCCGCGGACCATCCCCAGAATGCCGGGCTTGATTGGCGGTGCTCCGATAAGCATGACACCGGCAGCATCAAAACCCTGGCCGATCATTTCGAGGCTGACATGTCCACCCAGCGACCAGCCAACAAGCACCGCGCGCGTGATATCCAATGAGCGCAGGGCCTCGATCAGCGTGGCGGCATAACCGGGAACCGTGTAAGCCTGTTGGGGCTCCAGCGCGTCATCCGATTGCCCGTGCCCGAGCAGATCGATCGCGACGAGATGCTGTGTCGTCGCCAATGTTGTTTCGAACTGATGCCGAAATACGTCACGACAAGTTGAGTTTCCATGCAAAAATACGACAGGCGTGCCGTTCCCTGGACTTTCCAGGAAATCCATCCGCCCCTGTGACGTATCGATCTTGCGCGACAACATCGCCTTACCTCTGTGCCCAGCTTAGGCAGGACAAGGTGTAAGGATGTTAAAGATTTAGGAGACATTTGTGAGTTATTCGGCAACTCCCCCCGAAGCCGGCGCTGCAGCGGTCGAACATCAGGATGGGAAGACCCGCGCAGATTATGTGCTGGGTCATTCCGAACGAGAACTCGAAAGGCTTGCCCGCCAGGGCGCGCTATTCTCTGATCTGACGCGTGATCTTCTCGTGCGCGCCGGGCTGAGAAAGGGAATGCAGGTTCTCGATATCGGTTGTGGCGTTGGCGACGTTTCCCTGATTGCGGCAGACCTTGTTTCCGGGGAGGGGGCCATACGGGGGATCGATCCGGCCGCCGAGGCGCTGGCGATCGCGCAGGCGCGGCTCGACGCCCATGGCAAGACATGGGCGAGCTTTTCGCAAGGGACGCTCGAAAGCCTTGAGGATTGCTCCCGGTTCGATGCGGTTATCGGCCGATTCATCCTTGTCCACCTTGCAAATCCGGCCGAGGCGCTGAGCGGGCTGCGCAACCGGTTGCAGGCGGGAGCGATCATGTCGTTCATTGAATTCGATCTGAGTACGGCGGCGGTCTACCCGCCGTTGACGCTTCCCCAGCAGTGCATCGGCTGGATCGGCGAGGTTTATCGCCGGATGGGGCGCCAACTCGATATGGGGGTGGCGCTGTTCAGTGCTTTCCGCGCCGCAGGCTTGACCCCGCGGATGGCCGGGCTCACCAGGATCACAGCGGCCAACGACGAGGCGGGGATCGACTTCCTGGTCGAATCCGTGCGCAGCCTGCTGCCGGTGGTTGTGAAGCTGGGAATAGCGACCGAGGAAATTGTCGGGATCGATACACTGCGCCAGCGGCTCCTTGAGGAGGCTGCCTCCGACGACCATTGCGTTTTCTACCCCCGCCTCGTGGGGGCATGGGCGACGGTGCCCTAATTTTTTATTAATTATTTATTTCCAACTTTCTGGGAAAGATGGCGGCAGATTAGAGTAACCGGTTGGGGGGGACTTTGAATCTGAGACCGATAACGTCGTATACATGCCGAAGCGCGCTGACGGTGCTCTGCCTTGCGTTTGCGACCCAGGCCCAGGCAGGGGCATTTGGGGTTCGCACGCAGAGCGCGGAAGGTCTCGGAACGGCGATTGCCGGCGTTGCCGCGGGCAGCGCATTGTCGTTCAGTTACTGGAATCCTGCGGCGCTGTCGGCCATCAAAACAATCGAGATCGAGGGGGTCCTGAACGGCTTTTTCCCGTCGGTCGATATCGATCCTGCTGGCGGGGGATCCGTTGGGATCGGCAGGAACGCCCTGGTGCCGGCCTCGTATCTTGCGCTGCCGATCAACGACCGTATGACTTTCGGGCTTTCCATCTCAAGCCCGTTCGGGCTTGCGACGAGGACACCAGACAACTGGGCCGGACAGATCTACGGACGTAACTCCGATGTTTTCTCGGTCAACGTCAACCCGATGTTGTCCTACCGGGTCAACGACATGCTGTCGGTCGGCGCCGGTGTCCAGGCCCAGTATTTCAGGACGAACCTCTCGCAGGCGACAGGTCCCCTTCCGGGCTCTCCCAGCGCCACCCTGAAAGGCGATGGCATGGGGGTAGGGTTCAATCTCGGGATGCAGCTGCGGCCATGGACCGGCGGCTCGATCGGCATTGGCTATCGTTCCGCGATCAGCGAAGGCCTGGAGGGTGATTTGAGCATGTTCGACACGAGCATGCCCGCTAAAGCCACCCTGCGCACACCCCAGCTCGTCAACTTTGGTGTTCGGCAGGAGCTGACGGATCGTTTCCGTGTAATGGGCACGGTTGAATGGACGGACTGGAGCAGCATCAACATTGTTCCGGTCTATAGCGTCGGGACGGGAGTGCAACTGACGACGCTGCCGCTTCGCTACCGCGACGGCTGGCTGTTCTCCGTGGGCGGTGAATATGACCTCAGCAGCCAGTACACCGCGCGGGCGGGCATCGGATATGAGATCGCTCCCGTCAACGATATGAGCCGCGATGTGCGGATGCCGGAACCGAACCAGATGATTCTCTCGGCGGGCCTTGCTTATCGCTACAGTGAGCGGATGGCGTTCGATCTCGCAGTCACGCAGTCGATCGGGCTTGGAAGCGGGGTGATTGCGATCGGTCCGGGGGATCCTCGCTTTCTCGGCCTGCCGTTCTCTGCGACGTCGAGTCTGAACGCAACGATTGTCTCGGTGGGCCTGAAGCTGAAACTCGATGGTGCGTCTTTCGCCGCTCGCTAGGTCATCGACTCATTAAATCGCAACCAGATGCGGATTGAGGCGAGTTTGATG
>JBIQHO010000294.1:0-4478 GCA_044508545.1 Bradyrhizobiaceae bacterium
CAGCGGCGGCCTCCCATTTTCTCGACTTCCGCGTAAAACGCATCCACCAGGCTTGTGACCGGAAGGCTGGCGCCGTTGCGGCGGGCTTCCGAGAGGCAGATCGAGAGGTCCTTGCGCATCCATTCGACGGCGAAGCCGAAATCGAACCTGCCCTCGTTCATGGTCCTGGAGCGGTTGTCCATCTGCCACGATTGAGCGGCGCCCTTCGAAATCACCTCGATCACCGAGTTGACGTCCAGTCCGGCCTTCCTGGCGAAGTGGATACCCTCCGACAGCCCTTCCACGAGCCCGGCAATGCAGATCTGGTTGACCATTTTGGTCAACTGACCCGCGCCCGCCGGGCCGAGCCGTTTGCACATTCTGGCATAGGCCGCGATGACCGGTTCGGCCGCGGCGTAAGCATTTTCCGTTCCCCCGCACATGACGGTGAGAGCGCCGTTTTCAGCGCCGGCCTGGCCGCCGGAGACCGGGGCGTCGACAAAACCGAAGCCGCGCCTGGTCGCTTCGGCATCCAGTTCGCGCGCGATCTCCGCCGAGGCGGTCGTATGATCGACAAAGATGGCGCCTCGCTTCATCCCGGCGAACGCGCCGCCATCGCCGATCGTGATCGCGCGCAAGTCGTCGTCGTTGCCGACGCAGGCCATCACGAAATCCTGACCCTCGGCAGCCGCTTGCGGCGTCGGCGCGGTTTTGCCGCCGAATTTTCCGGCCCATGCCTCGGCCTTGGCCGGCGTTCGATTGAACACCGTCACCTCGTGGCCGCCCTTTGCGGCGAGATGTCCTGCCATGGGAAACCCCATGACGCCGAGACCGAGAAATGCGACCTTAGCCATGTCTGAACCTTGTCATGTCCGAACCGTGTTCAAAAAACCGCGGTTTCGCCGTCATCGCGGCCTGTTTGACGGGCGTTTTGCGGGTGAGAGCGGGCGGGGGGCGTTGCGATCAAATCTGGTGGAGCGGATTTGACTTCGCGGCCCACCTGACCGCGAGTTAGCGATGCGAATGTCAAATCCAAACTCCGTGTCCGTCGATTCTAACATTTGCAAAAAGAACGCTCTGCAAGGGGATGCAAATGTTAGTATCGAACCACTGGCCCGCCATCCAGCATAGCCCTTGGGGCCGGAGCGGCAAGGGCGGGGACATCCAGCGGAAAGCGCGGGCGCAACGGCAATGCGAATAGGACAGCAGAAGGTTGTCGCCGGCGGAATTCCAAGACGGTGCGAAACGCGTTAGAGCATGATCCTGAAAAGTGGAAACCGGTTTTCGGAAAAGATCATGATCAAACAAAAAGATAAGCGACGGGTTTGATTCAACGCAGTTGAAACAGACGCTGAAATTGAACCGGTATCGATTGTCAGTCGGACACAGGAGCGGCGCGACATGAGCGTGGGCACGCTTGATCACTTTAACATCCGGACTCGCAAGCTTGCCGATACGGTGCGCTTTTACGAGGAGATCCTGGGTCTCATCAAAGGCGCCCGGCCGGACTTCTCGTTCCCGGGCGCATGGCTCTATAGCGAGGGCAAGCCGGTGGTTCATCTCGTCGACATCTCCCCGACGTCCGAGCCGCAGAAGCCGGATTCCGGTGTGGTCCATCATATCGCCTTCGCCAGCCGCGATTTCGAGGGCATGAAACAGCGTCTGGAATCAAAAGGCTTCGCTTTCAGGGCTCGCGAAGTCCCCGGCGGAGCCCTGTGGCAGATTTTCGTCAGCGACCCGAACGGGGTGATGATCGAACTGAACTACGACGCGGCGGCTGAACGGGAGCGACCGCCGCAGGCTTCGAGCCCGGACCTGCCGTTGGATTAGTCAAGCACGGACATTGACCGGGGTGAGGCGGGTCGCCATGTTGAGTCTGTTTCGTCGCCAGTGATCCAGTTTCAACATTTGCCCCCGTCGCGACAGGCATTCCTGCAAATGTCAGATCAAGGGACCGCTGGCAAATTCTGGTTTCCAGTGGAGGATTTGATGTTCGCTTCTCCCGTTCGCTGCAAGCCGGCCAGCGAATGTCAAGTCCACTCCACCAGCGAGCCGATCCCGGAGTGACGACTTGACCGTAACGCCGCAACAGGTTCTCGATCGGCTGGCCGGTGTCCTGTCTCCGCGCGGCCTGGCGCTGACTGATGCCGGGGTGCTGTCCGAGATCGCCGTCAATGGCGACCGGGTGTTTTTCTCCATCGACGTCGAGGCGTCGGAGACCGGCGCATGGGAGGACGTTCGCGCCCGGGCGGAGGCCGCCGTGCGCGCCATCCCCGGCGTGTCGGTTGCCATGGTCGCCTTGACCGCCGAACGCAAGCCCGGCGACGCCGCCAATCCGCCGCCGCGGTCCGCGCAAGGGATTCCGCATGTCTCGGCACATCGCGCGCCGCAAAAGCCGGCGTCACAGTCGCCGATGTCGCGACAGTCGGATATTCCCGGAGTTGCGGCCGTCATTGCCGTAGCCTCCGGCAAGGGGGGTGTCGGCAAATCGACCACCGCGCTCAATCTCGCGCTTGGCCTGCGGGCTCTCGGCCTGCGCGTTGGCCTGCTCGATGCGGATATCTATGGACCCTCGATACCGAGGCTGACCGGTATTCGGGAAAAGCCGCGACTGAGCGACGAGAAAAAAATGATCCCGATCCAGCGTTTCGGCCTCGCCATCATGTCGGTCGGCTTCCTGGTCGAGGAAGAAAGCGCAATGATCTGGCGCGGCCCGATGGTGACCTCCGCGATCAGGCAGATGCTGCGGGATGTCGCCTGGGGCGAACTCGACGTTCTGGTCGTGGACATGCCGCCGGGGACCGGAGACGCGCAACTGACCCTGGCGCAGACCGTGCCGCTCAAGGGCGCCGTCATCGTTTCGACGCCGCAGGATTTGTCGCTGATCGACGCGCGTCGCGGGATTGCGATGTTCAGGAAGGTCAACGTGCCGGTTCTCGGCATCGTCGAAAACATGAGCTTTTTCCAGTGCCCGCATTGCGGCACGCGAAGCGATATCTTTGGTCACGGGGGCGCGCGACATGAGGCGGAACGGCTGGGCGTGCCGTTTCTGGGCGAAATCCCGCTTCACATGGCGATTCGCGAGACCTCCGACTCCGGTCGTCCGGTGGTGGAGAGCGAGCCGGACGGACCGCATGCGGCGATCTATCGCGTCATTGCCGGACGTGTTCGCGACCAACTCCACCGTGTGATCGCGGCGGCCTGAACAGCGTCTGCCGGAATCGAGAAACGTCGTCATAGGGAGTGTCTGAATGAAACGCCGCGATTTCCTGAAAGCTTCGGCGGCCGGCGCCGCCGCCGCAACCGTAGCCTCGCCGGCAATCGCGCAATCGGCGCCCGAGATCAAATGGCGCATGACGTCGAGTTTCCCGAAGTCGCTCGACACGATCTATGGCGGCGCCGAATTTTTCGCGAAGCAGGTCGCCGAAATGACCGACAACAAGTTTCACATCCAGCTCTTCGCCGCCGGGGAGATCGTCCCCGGATTGCAGGCGCTCGATGCGGCCGCCAACAATACCGTCGAGATGAGCCATACGGTTTCCTATTATTATGTCGGAAAGGATCCGACCTTCGCGGTTTTCGCGTCTGTCCCGTTCGGCCTCAACGCGCGTCAGCAGAATTCCTGGCTCTATCAGGGTGGAGGCAATGAACTCGCCAATGAGTTCTTCAAGAAATTCGGCGTCATCGGTTTTCCCTGCGGCAATACCGGCACGCAGATGGGCGGCTGGTTCCGCAAGGAGATCAAGACGGTCGCCGACCTGTCGGGCCTGAAGATGCGAATCGGCGGCATTGCCGGGCAGGTGCTTCAGAAAGTCGGCGTCGTGCCGCAACAGCTTGCCGGCGGCGACATTTATCCCTCGCTCGAAAAGGGCACGATCGATGCGGCCGAGTGGGTCGGCCCCTACGACGATGAAAAACTGGGCTTCCAGAAAGTCGCGAAATACTATTGTTATCCCGGCTTCTGGGAAGGCGGTCCGACGATTCACGCTTTCTGCAATCTGGAAAAGTGGAATACCTTGCCGAAAGCCTATCAGGCCATCGTGATGAACGCGGCCGCCAACGCCAACACCTGGATGACGGCGCGCTACGACATGCAGAATCCCGCCGCACTCAAGCGGCTCGTCGCGGGCGGCACCCAACTGCGGCCGTTCAGCACCGAAATCCTCGAGGCTTGCCTGAAGGCTACGAACGAGTTGTGGGGGGAGATTTCGGCGAAGAACCCTGACTTCAAGAAGACCATCGAGATCATGCAGGCCTATCGTTCGGACGGATACCTGTGGTGGCAGGTCGCCGAGTATACCTATGACAGCTTCATGATCCGGTCGCGTACGCGCGGTTGACGGCGCGTTCAGGCCGCTCGGCCGCGAAGCACTCATAGAACCTTCCGGCTTCTGGCGGAATCAGGGGCGAGACTCTATGAATTTGATTTGGCGCGTTTTCGTCACGCGGACCGATCCCCACTTCGCTCGAAAACGCTCTATTGCCGTGGTTTCGGCGGT
>JBIQHO010000295.1:0-4478 GCA_044508545.1 Bradyrhizobiaceae bacterium
CCCACCATCTCAAGGCAGATTGAGCTGCCATGACACGCCGAAACGGTCGTTGACCCAACCGAAGCGGCGGCTGAAGCCGTAATTGCCCAGCGGCATCAGCACGCCGCCACCTTCCGACAGCGCGGTGAAGATGCGTTCGAGATCGGCCTCGGACTCGCAATCGACGAACAGTGAGAGCGACGGCGTGAAAGTGAACCCGTGCGACACGAAGCTGTCGCTGAACAGTACCTGCTGCCCCGCAAGCCGAACCACCGCGAACTTGACGGTTCCTTCCGGACCCGGCTCGCCGGCGCCGTAGCGCGTGACGTCGACAATGTCACTATTTGGGATCAACCCGACATAGAAGGCGATCGCTTCGTTAGCTCGCCCCTCGAACATCAGGAAAGGACGAACGGACGTTGCCATCGCACACTCCTATGCGTTGCTCAGTTCACCGCGTGGAGGCACCAGGCCAGCACGCCCTTTTGCGCGTGCATCCGGTTCTCGGCCTCGTCGAACACCACCGACTGCGGCCCGTCGATCACCTCGTCGGTGACCTCGTCGCCGCGATGCGCCGGCAGGCAGTGCATGAACAGCGCGTCCGGCCTGGCCAGCCCCATCAGCTTTGAATTCACCTGATAGGGCCGAAGCAGGTTGTGACGGTGCTCGCCGTCCTTGTCGCCCATCGAGACCCAGGTATCCGTGACGATGCAGTCCGCGCCGCGCACCGCCGCTTCGGGATCGGTGCCGAGCCTGATCGACGCCCCGCTCGACCTGATCCAGTCCTTCAGCGGCTTGTTCGGCGCAAGCTCCGGCGGGGTCGCGATGTTGAGGTTGAAGCCAAAGCGCTCCGCCGCATGCGCCCACGACGCCAGCACGTTGTTGTCGTCGCCGGTCCACGCCACCGTGCGGCCCTTGATCGGCCCGCGATGCTCCTCGAACGTCATCACGTCGGCCATCACCTGACAGGGATGCGAGCGCCGCGTCAATCCGTTGATGACGGGCACGGTGGCGTGCGCCGCCAGTTCCGTCAGCGCATCATGGCTGAGGATGCGGATCATGATGATGTCGACGAAGCGCGACAGCACCCGCGCGGTATCGGCGATGGTCTCGCCGCGCCCGAGCTGCATTTCGGCCCCGGTCAGCATGATCGCCTCGCCGCCGAGCTGGCGCATGCCGACGTCGAACGACACCCGGGTGCGCGTCGAGGGCTTGTCGAAGATCATCGCCAGCGTCTTGCCGTCGAGCGGCTTGTCGGCGGTCCTGCCTTCCCTGCGCTGCTTCTTCATCGCCACGCTGGCGTCGAGGATCGCGCGCAGTTCCGACGTCGGCACGTCGAACAGGTCGAGAAAATGACGCGGCGTCTTGCTCATTGCGCCGCTTCCTTCCTGGCGCGTGCGCCGGAAAGCCGCGCGCAGGCCTGCTCCAGCCGCCGCACCGCCTCATCGATCTCGGTTTCACCGACGATCAGCGGGGGCAGCAAACGCACGACGTTGTCGCCAGCGCCGACCGTCAAAAGTTTTTCCTCGCGCAGCGCGCCGACCAGATCGCCCGACGGCACCACCGCCTTGAGGCCGATCAGCAGTCCCTCGCCACGCACCTCGCTCAGCACATCAGGATGGCGGTCGACGACCGAGGCCAGCTTCTGTTTCAGGAGCAGCGACATCTTCCGCGTCCGCTCGAAGAAGCCCGGCTCCAGCATCACGTCGAGCACGGCGTTGGCGGCCGCGACCGCCAGCGGATTGCCGCCGAAGGTCGAGCCGTGCGAGCCCGGCGTCATGCCGGAGGCAGCTTCCGCGGTCGCCAGACAGGCGCCGATCGGAAAGCCGCCGCCGAGCGCCTTCGCCAGCGACATCACGTCCGGCGTGACGCCGATGCGCTTGTAAGCGAAAAGCTCGCCGGTGCGGCCCATGCCGGTCTGCACCTCGTCGAACACGAGCAGCAGGCCGTGCTCGTCGCAAAGCTGACGCAAGCACCGGAAGAACGCATGGGACGGCTCGCGCACGCCGCCTTCGCCCTGCAGCGGCTCGATCAGGATGCCGGCAGTCGCGGGACCGATCACCTTCTTCACGGCGTCGAGATCATCGAGCGGCACCTGGTCGAAGCCATCCGCCGGAGGACCGTATCCATCAAGATATTTCGCCGATCCGGTGGCGGCCAGCGCCGCCAGCGTGCGGCCATGGAAGGCGCCCTCGAATGTGACCATGCGATAACGTTCCGGATGCTCCCGGGAGGCATGATAGCGACGCACCACCTTGATGGCGCACTCCACCGCCTCGGCGCCGGAATTGGCGAAGAAGACGAAATCGGCGAAGCTCTGCTCGCACAGCCGCGCCGCCAACCGCTCGCCATCCGGCGACTTGAACAGGTTCGAGACGTGCCAGAGCTTTGCCGCCTGCGCCTGAAGCGCGGCGACCAGATGCGGGTGGCAATGGCCGAGCGCGTTCACCGCAACGCCGCTGGTGAAATCGAGATAGCGTTCGCCGTCGGAACCGAGCAGCCACGCGCCCTCGCCGCTCTCGAATGAGAGATCGGCCCTTGCGAAAACGGGCAACAGATGAGACGCCGCGGCTGTGGTCATGACGGTTTGCCGGTTGATGATGGGAGCGGATTGATCCAATCGCGCTGTGCGATCGATCAACTGTCGGCCCCGGAAACGAAACGTGCCGCCTTTCCGGGCGGCACGTGAGGGTTATTCTAGGTGCGCAGCGGTCACTGTCAATATTTCCCTTGCGCGGCGGTGATGCGTGAAAGTCGCATAAAGAGCCGATTTTCCGATTTTCTTGCAGAACATGTGGACGCTGCCGGGCCGGACTCTTGCGCGTGAGTCACGCCATATTGTAGCGTTAGAGCCGTCGGATACGACATATCGTGCGGCGTTTTTGATCCTCGTAAGGTCCCTGTTCTCGGCGTAAGCGCCCGGGCGATTTTTCCGCCCGGCGAGGGCTAAGGGATTCTGCCCACACGGGTTTTCACGGGGACGCTTTCAGGTGCCGCTTAGCGCAGGCAACGCGTGACACAGGGGAAACGTGCGATGACGGTGATAACCTGGACCGACGACCGCGTCGAACAGTTGAAGAAGCTTTGGGAGGCAGGTCTCTCCGCCAGTCAGATCGCCGCCGAACTCGGCAACGTGACGCGCAATGCGGTGATCGGCAAGGTGCACCGGCTCGGCCTGTCGGGCCGCGCCAAAAGCCCCTCATCAACGGTTCCACGGCCGCGCAAGGCGCGCCCGGCCCAGCACATGATGCGGGTGTCGCGCCCGGTGTCCCGCGGCAACACTGCACTCGCGCACGCTTTTGAGGTCGAACTAGAACCGGATCCGGTCGCCTACGACAACGTGGTGCCGATGAGCCAGCGGCTGTCGCTGCTCGAACTCAGCGAAGCCACCTGCCACTGGCCGGTCGGCGATCCCTCCAGTCCGGAGTTCTTCTTCTGCGGCGGCAAGGCGCTCTCCGGCCTGCCCTACTGCGCGCACCACTCGCGCATCGCCTATCAGCCCGCCGCAGATCGCCGCCGACCCTCGACGAAAGCCCGATAAACGCAGTTTGCATGATGACGTCCTTGCGAATGCAGGGACACCTTGCAACTACAAAGCGTGTGCCCCCACCTTCGCAAAAGCGACAGCGGGTGTTTAAGTCCTTCACCGTTTCATAGAAACGATAAAGGACTCTGGCTTCTTGATCTGACGCGTTTTCTTCACGCGAACCGGTACCCACTTCGCTCGAAAACGCTCTATTCAGCCGCCTTCGCGAATTGCTCGTCCAGCGCGTAACCAGCGCCGCGCACGGTGCGGATCGGATCCGGCTCGCCATCGGGATTGAGCAGCTTGCGCAGACGACCGATGTGAACGTCAACGGTGCGCTCATCGATATAGATGTCGCGGCCCCAGACGCTGTCGAGCAGTTGCTCGCGGCTGAACACCCGGCCGGGATGCTCAAGGAAGAATTCCAGCAGGCGATATTCTGTCGGACCGAGATCGACTTGCCGGCCGGAACGCCGGACGCGGTGCTTGTCGCGATCGAGTTCGATGTCGCCGAAGCTCAGAATCGTCGCAACCCGTTCCGGACTTGCACGCCTCAGCAGGCTTTTGAGCCGCGCCAGAAGCTCCGGCACCGAGAACGGCTTGACGACGTAGTCGTCGGCGCCGGTCGCAAGCCCCCGCACCCGCTCGCTCTCCTCGCCGCGGGCGGTGAGCATGATGATCGGCAGTTGCCTGGTCTCGGGGCGCGCCCGCAAACGGCGGCACAGTTCGATGCCGGACAGTCCCGGCAGCATCCAGTCCAGCACCACGAGGTCGGGGATGCGCTCCTTCAGCCGCGTATCGGCTTCGTCGCCGCGCGCCACCGCTTCGACCTCGTAACCCTCGGCCTCGAGGTTGTAGCGCAACAGCGTCGTCAGCGCCTCCTCGTCCTCGACAACCAGAATGCGTGCAGCCATTGGTGTCCCGCCTGCTGTCGTTAGTTTCTAGGAACCGACGCAAATCCCGTCATATCGCC
>JBIQHO010000296.1:0-4468 GCA_044508545.1 Bradyrhizobiaceae bacterium
CCCAGGACGTTGTCGCAGGAAATGCCGAAAGCATGGTCGTCGGCCGAAAGCCGGGTGAAGAAGATGACAGGCGTGCCGGCCTTGCGGCATTCCTGCGCCGCTTCCGAGGACAGCGTGGCTGCGAGGATGATGGCAAGGTCGGGCTGGTAGTTGAGCAGAAGGCGGAGTGCCTGGTCGACCTCGCCCGACTGGTCCGCCGCGACGAGCATCACATTCATGTCGATGGCGCGCAGCGCAGTGGTCAGCCCGGTGAGCACCTCCGGATAGAACGGGTTCTTGATGTCTGCGACCACGATGCCGACGATGCGCGTCTTCTTGGTGATGAGGCTGCGCGCGAAGGGGTTCGGCGAATAGCCGATCTCCCTCGCGCGGTTCAGCACCACATCCCGCGTATCCTTGGCGATTACGGCATCGGCGTGGAAGGCCCTGGACACGGTCGAAACAGACATGCCGAGGTCGCGCGCCAGATCCTTCACGGTCACGCGCGGCTTGCTGTTCTTGTTGCGGGCAATGATCGACATGAAAACTCCGTTGATGCGCTCGCCAGCTAGGCCTGGTTGCGACCTCCGTAGCGGCGGACCCGGATGTTTGCCTGCTCGGCATGCCCCAGGAACCCCTCGAGCACGCACAGGCGCGAACAATATTCGCCGATCATGGCGCTCGCTTCGTCAGTCAAGACGCGCTGATAGGTGCAGGTCTTGATGAACTTGCCAACCCACAAACCGCCGGTGTAGCGAGCCGCCTTCCTGGTCGGCAGCGTGTGGTTGGTGCCGATCACCTTGTCGCCATAGGCGACGTTGGTACGCGGCCCCAGAAAGAGCGCGCCGTAATTGCGCATGTTGTTGAGGAAGTAGTCGGGATCACGTGTCATGACCTGGACGTGCTCGGAAGCGATCCGGTCGGCTTCCGTGACCATTTCCTCGTAGGAATCGCATACGATCACCTCCCCGTAGTCCGCCCATGCCTTCGCCGCGATCTCGGCAGTAGGCAGGGTCTTCAACTGCCGCTCGACCTCCGCCATGGTGTCGCGCGCCAGCTTCTCCGAATTGGTCAGAAGCACCGCGGGACTTGTCGGGCCATGCTCTGCCTGGCCCAGCAGATCAGTTGCGCAGATCTCGCCGTCGACGCTGTCGTCGGCGATGACCAGCGTCTCCGTCGGGCCGGCGAACAGGTCGATGCCGATGCGGCCGTATAGCTGCCGCTTGGCCTCGGCGACGAAGGCGTTGCCCGGACCGACCAACATGTCGACGCGCCCCATGGTCTCGGTTCCGAGCGCCATGGCACCAACGGCCTGGACACCGCCCAGAACGTAAATCTCGTCCGCGCCGCCCATGTGCATGGCGGCGACGATGGCCGGATGCGGGCCGCCATGGAACGGCGGCGCGCAGGCGATGATCTTCTTCACGCCGGCGACCTTGGCCGTCACCACGCTCATATGCGCGGAGGCGACCATCGGATACTTCCCGCCCGGCACGTAGCAGCCGACCGTCTCGACGGGGATATTCTTGTGGCCGAGGACAACGCCGGGAAGCGTTTCCACCTCCAGATCCTGCAAGCAGGCACGCTGCTTCTCGGCGAAATTGCGAACCTGAGCCTGAGCGAAGCGAATGTCCTCCAGCTCCCGTGCCGACACTTTGGACATCGCCTGCTCGATCTCGCTCTCGCTGAGCCGGAAACTCGGCGGCGACCACTTGTCGAAACGCTCCGACAATTCCCGGACAGCGGCGTCACCCCGCTTCTCGATATCTGCGAGGATGGTTTCAACGGTCGTTCGGACGACCGCGTCGTTCTGGGCGACAGCTTCGGGATCCCTGCCCCGCTTCAGAAAGGTCGGCATGTTCTCATCCTTGTCTCTAACAGGGTGGACGGCAGGATGCCGTCCACCTATTGCGTCGCTGATCCTTCAGGGCTTCACCGTCGGCTCGATCTTGGTCAGCTTGTATTCGTCGGCCGGAGCCTGGCACGACGAGCAGTTGATGCCGGGCGCGTCGGATGCCTGCGTCACCTCATCCGGAAGCGGCTGGATGGTCGCTCCCGGCGTGGGCTTGCCCTCGAGCGCCGACTGCAGGGACAGCTCCGGCAGAAGCTCGGGGTTGAAGACTTCCGTGACGAACGACGACGGGACCTTGTCGGCGGGAAAGACGTTGCAGCCGTCGGCGAAGGTGTCGCCCTCGCAGAGCTTGACCTGATCGGCCGGCACCCACGGCAGCGGGTACTCGATGTTCATCGGCTTCAGATCGCGCTTCTTGGTCAGGATTTCCATCATCAGCTTGAATGCGTAGCCGGACGTGGCGGGCGGCGAACCGGCGGACACGCCCTTGAGACCCATGCCCTGCATCTTCGGATCGGCCAGCGCGAGGCGGAGGCCGTTCGAATTCTCGCCGGTCATCGGCACCAGCTTGTTGCCCTTGTCCAGCAGTGCCTGGATGGCGCCGTATTCGCCGGCCTGCGCCCAGATGCCGTCAACGTCCGGATGCGCCGCAAGAGCCTTCGCCGTCTCCTGCTGTGTCGTGCGGTCGTCCCAATAGGAGTAGTATTCCGCGACGACCTTGATGTCCGGATACTGGTTGAAGATGTGCATCGCGCCGTCGGTGTGGCGCTTGTCCACCGAGTTGCCGGGAACGCCGCGGCTCAGGAAGATTTTACCCTTGCCGCCCAGGATGTTGACCAGAGCCTGGGCCGTGTTCTCGCCGAAGCCGGCGGTGATGTAGCTGACATTGTAGGCGCAGGGCTCGGTCACCGTGGCGTCGTACATGAAGAAGAGCACACCCTTCTCACATCCGCGATGGATCGTACGGTTCAGCGCCGTCGAGGAGATCGGGAAGCTGATGATGCCGTCGGCGCCATCCTGGATCATGCTTTCATAGGCCGATATCTGCGCTTGCGGGTCGGTCCCCGAGATGACTTCCTTCAATTCCACCGTGCTGTCGTAGGGCGGCGTCTGCGCCAGCGCTTTGACGATGTTCGCTGCCTCCGACTGCCACGAGTTGCCGCTGTAGCTCAGAGACAGATAGATCTTGAACTTCTTGTCCTGCGCCTCGGCATGGTCGACAACCGTCGCGACGCCCACGGCTGTGGCAAGCGTCAGCGACGCGGCCAATCCCAGTTTTCTTAACAGCTTCATTTCGATCAACCTCCCTTTCGAATTTGGCCCTTGCAGGTGCCGGGCCAGCGGTTGTGAGAACGTTCTCACAATTGGACAAAACGCATTGCACGCACGCGCATGATCATTTCCTTGACATGAGCATCCGATTTCCGACGCGGGCGAGGAACTCGCCGCGCAGCACCAGAAGCGCGATGACGATGATCCCGCCTTCGATGACGGTGCGCCATCCTTCGCTCAGGCCGATGGCGGAGATGACCGTGCCGAGCGTGGTAAGAAGGATCGCACCGCCGACCGTGCCGATGAAGGTTCCGCTACCGCCGAGGATCGAGGAGCCGCCGACCACGACGGCGGCGATGGAGGGCAGCAGGTAGCTGTCACCCATTCTCAGCGTCGCTCCGTTCGAATAGCCCACCAGCATCATGCCGACAAAGCCCGCACAGGCGGCGCTGATCGAATAGGGCACAAGCTCGAGCCGGTTGACGTTGACCCCGGCGATGAGGGCAGCATTCCTGTTGGTGCCGAGCGCGTAAAGCCGGCGCCCGAGTGCGGTGAAATTCTGCAGGAACCAGCCGAACAGGATGAAGACGGCGGTGAAATAGATGACCACCGGCACGCCAAGGAACCACTCCTTCATCAGCCACAGGAGGACCGATGGCGAACCGCCTCGCGGAGTGCCGCTGGTGTAGCCGAGCGCCACCGAGGCGACGATGATCGAGGTTGCCATGGTCATGATGAAGGGAGGGACCTTCAGCCAGACGATGCCGATACCGCTGATCGTCCCGACAAGGGCGCAGATGGCGAGGATAGCCGGCAGCATGTACCAGATTCCGGCATTTCCGCTGCCGATCCAGGTCGTCGTCAACACGCCACCGAGCGTGATGAGGGCGGGGATCGACAGGTCCAGCCCGCCAGTCAGGATGACGAGCCCTTGCCCGAAGGACAGGATGATCAGGAAGGACGCAAGGATCAGCACCGTCAGCACTTGGTCCCATGAGCCCAGCGCCGGACTGATGAAGCGCGAGCACACCACGAGCACGATGCTCAGCCCGAACACGACCAGGGTATTCACCAGTTCCCGGTCGAGCTTCTGCCTGCCGCGCTGGTCGGAAGTGGCGTCGAAAGGCATTGCGATGTCCTTGCGCGTGTTCACCGGGCTTCGTCCTTCTTCAGGAGGCGCGCCACCGCGTTGCCGAAGACGATCGCGAGCACCAGAACGAAGCCCTGGAATATGCCGGTGTAGAAAGACGAAACCCCGCCCGAGAAAAGCACCTTCTGCAGAAGCATCAGGGTACCGGCGCCGAGGATCGAGCCGACGAGGCTGCCGCGGCCGCCGCTGAGCGGCGTGCCGCCGAGCGCCACCGC
>JBIQHO010000297.1:0-4462 GCA_044508545.1 Bradyrhizobiaceae bacterium
CTCGTCGGGCAACGCCCATGACCTCGGTCTGTCGTATGCGTCGGCGATCGGCGGCGGCCGCGCCGGCATCATCGAGACCACCTTCAAGGAAGAGTGCGAGACCGACCTGTTCGGCGAGCAGGTCGTGCTGTGCGGCGGCCTGGTCGAGCTGATCCGCGCCGGCTTCGAGACGCTGGTCGAGGCGGGCTATGCCCCCGAGATGGCCTATTTCGAGTGCCTGCACGAGGTGAAGCTGATCGTCGACCTGATCTATGAAGGCGGCATCGCCAACATGAATTATTCGATTTCCAACACCGCCGAATATGGCGAGTACGTCACCGGTCCGCGGATCGTGACCGCGGAGACCAAGAAGGAAATGAAGCGCGTGCTCGACGACATCCAGTCCGGCAAGTTCGCCCGCGACTGGATGCTCGAAAACAAGGTCAATCAGACCTCGTTCAAGGCGACGCGCGCCAGGCTCGCTGCGCATCCGATCGAGCAGGTCGGCGCCAGGCTCCGCGACATGATGCCGTGGATCAAGAAAGGCGCGCTGGTCGACAAGACGAAGAATTGATTCGCCGGCTTGCCGGTGCTTCTTCCCTCTCCCGCAAGGGGAGAGGGAAGAGACAGCACTGCGCGGTGGGGCGCGCCGTAAATCGTTACCCTTATCTCTCGCTGATCTTCGTCCACATCCAGCGCGCGACCGCTGTCGGCGAACTGTCCGCATCGCTGCCGCTGGCGCGCAGGTTGGCCTCGCGCATGAGGCGGATGTCGATTTTTCCAAGCAGAGGCCGAAGCGCATCACGCAGCTTTGCGTCATGAGCCCGACTTGGCGCGAGCAGCACGATCGCGTCATAGGGCGGAATAGCGTGGCGGGAATCATCGAGCACGGTCAGGCCATATCTGGCGATCAGGCCGTCGCTGGTGTAGCCCGCGATCACATCGACCTCGCCGGAGGCGACGGCGGCATACATGAAGTTCGATTGCATCTGCCGTTGCTCGCGAAACGATAATCCATAAACCTTCTTCAGGGTTGCCCACTCCGGCCGGGCAAAGAATTCGTAGTCGCCGGCAATCGACATCGTGCCTGCATGGGCGGCGAGGTCAGCGATCGAATGGATACTCAGCGCGTCGGCGCGGGCTTTCGGCATCACCAGTGCGTAGGCGTTCTCGAAGCCGAGTTCGCCGAGCAGGGTGACATCACGCCGCGCCAGCGTCGTCTTGATGTCGGCGAGCAATTTTTCGCGCGGTGCGATACCGGAGTTGTGAAACTGGTTTGCCCACAGCGTGCCTGAATAATCGACATAGACATCGATGTCGCCTTTGACGAGCGCCTCGAAGATCACGTTGGAGCCGAGCCCCTCGCGCGTGGCGGCCGAAAGACCGGCCGCCTGCAGCCGTTGCGAGATCAGCGCCGCCAGCAGGTATTGCTCGGTGAAGGTCTTGGCGCCGACGATGTAGCTGGATTTCGTGCGCGAGAACGAGGGCGCCAGCGCAGCAGCCATCAGCGTCGCGATGATGGCGAGGCCTACCGTGACGCGGATACGGCTTCGAACCCGCAGGCCGGATTCGATCAGCGCCAGCAACTGGTCCACGACCAGTGCAAGAATGGCCGCGGCGATGCAGCCGAACAGCACCAACACCCAGTTCTGGGTTTGCAGCCCGGCGAAGATGTAATTGCCGAGGCTGGTCTGGCCGATCGGCGTGGACAGCGTCGCGGTGCCGATCACCCATACCGCGGCCGTGCGGATGCCGGCCATGATGACCGGCAGCGCCAGCGGCAGCTCGACCATCGTGAGCGACTGCCGCGGCGTCATGCCGACGCCACGTGCTGCTTCGGTCAATGCCGGGTCGATGCCTTGCAGGCCGGTGATGGTGTTGCGCATTACCGGCAGCATCGAATAGAGCGCGAGCGCGAGCACCGCCGGCAAAAATCCGAATGCGGAGAATCCGAAACCGAACCATTTCAGCGTCAAGGCCGCGAGCGCCAGCAGCAGCGGATAGAACAGCGCCAGCAGCGCCAGTCCGGGCACCGTCTGCACGATGCTGGCGACGCCCAGCAGCACGGAACGCATCACTGGCTTGTTGCGGGCCATCAGGGCGAGAGGAAAGCTCGCAGCCAGTCCGAGCAACAGCGCGGTGACGCTGACACGAATGTGATTGCCGAGATAATCGGGCAGGTGGCCGATCGCATCGCTCCAGCGCGGGTCGGACAGCAGGCTCATGATGCGCCGTTCCGCGAGAGCGCTATCTGAAGCCGTTCGGCCTGGCGGCGTGGCGTGCCGAGCAACTCGCCGACATAGGGATCGTCGCTACGGGACAACTCCGCGGCCGTCCCCAGTGCGAGCAGGCGGCCGTTGCGCATCACGCCAACGCGATCCGCAAGCAGCAGCGCCTCCGTCATGTCATGGGTGATCATGACGGTGGTCAGGCCGAGCCTTGCATGCAGCGCGCGATAGTCATTGCCGAGCGCGTCGCGCGTCACCGGATCGAGCGCGCCGAATGGCTCGTCCATCAGCACGATGCGCGGCTTCGCGGCGAGCGCCCGCGCCACGCCGACGCGCTGGCGCTGGCCGCCGGAGAGTTCGTGCGGGAAGCGGTCGCGGTGCTGCGCGCGGTCGAGCTGCACCAGATCGAGCAACTCGTCGACCCGCGCGGCGATCTCTGATTGCGGGGTGCCAAGCAGGCGCGGCGTGATGCCGATGTTGGCGGCGATGCTCATATGCGGGAACAGGCCGCCGCTCTGGAACACATAGCCGATCCGCCGTCGCAGCAGGATGGGATCGGCACCGGCGATGTCCTCGCCCGCAATGGCGATGGTGCCGGCGTCGGGATCGGTCAGCCTGTTGGCGAGCCGTAGCAGCGTGGTCTTGCCGGAGCCGGAGCCGCCGACGATCGCGAGAAATTGCCCTGCGGCGATATCGAGCGAGACGTCGTCCACGGCCCTGACGCGCCCGTCATCGAATTTTTTGACGACGTGTGAGAATGCAATCAGCGGCGAGGTATCGCTCATGCCCTGGTGGGTTAACACAGGGGCGCTTGCGCACCAAGCTGCGGTCCGATGTTCCCGGGACGGTCATGCTCTGTTCCTGACGATTCCGTAGGTACTGTCCGAGGACGGCGCCGATTCCGTGCGCGGCCTTGCGGCCGTCCCGACAGGAGGACTAGAACGGAGCGTGACGATCTTTGCCGATGCATCTTGTGGGAAAGCACGCGGAGCGATGACGATTGCGATCCATCGCGTCACCCGGCTTGATCTCACGGTTCGTCCCTGGCGCTGGGCCTTCGCCGACGAGCGCCGTCGCGAGATCGATGCGTACTTTGCGGCGCAGCGCGTCAAAACGCCGGCGCTGTGGAACGGTCACGTTCTGCTCGGCCGCAACCGGCGGTTCGACGGCGGCTGCTTTGGCGCGGACTACTTCGAGACCGATTTCGCGAGCTTTCTGGCATGGCGTGACTGGGGCTTTCCGGACAAGGACGTCTTCAACGGTTTCGGCATGGGCGCGCTGCGCGGCAGCGATGGCCCGTTCGTGCTGGGCGAAATGGCGGCGACGACGGCGAATGCGGGCCGCGTCTATTTTCCCGCCGGCATGTCAGATCCCTGCGATATCCGGGACGGCAAGTTCGATCTTGCGAGCGGTATCATCCGCGAGGTCGGCGAGGAAACCGGCCTTTCCCGCGACCTGTATCGCGCCGATCCGCGCTGGTATTGTGTCGATAGCGGTCCCTCGATCGCGGTCATCCAGCTTTTGGATGCAGTCCTGCCGGGCGCCGAGTTGCGTGCGCGGATCGTTCGCACGCTGGCCGAACAGCCCGCGCCGGAACTCAGCGCGATCCATCTGGTGCGGGACCGCCGGGATTTTACCGCGGCGATGCCGGCCTATGTGACGGCGTTTATCGAGCACATGGCGGCGATGGCGGTTTGAGATCGGCGTCCCGGCAATTGTCCTTGAGGCTGCCTGAACCGGAGTTTGTCCCGGACAGGTCTGGCAGCCTTGCTGACGTTTTTTGCCGTTGCGAGGGCACGCCATTCTCGTCTAGAACTTGAGGGGAGGGTCGGCAACGAACTGTCAACGGTTTCTGCCGAGAATAGCCCTCATGCGTATTCCGCAAAAGATGCGATCAGAATACGCGCAAGCTCCAAGGGTCCGGTGATGCTGGCTCGCAGCGACATAACGGGAATTCACGGGAAGGCGGCGTTAGCCGTTGGTCCCGAAGCGATTCCGGCTGCGTCCTTGCCCACCCTGCTGATCGGCGGGCTTCTGCTTCTTATCGGCCCCTGAGCGCCGGCCGGGCAATTGTTGCCTGGGCACTCAGGGGAACCGCCGAAGCCACAGACCCCTTCGAGCGCGCGCCGCGCGCATGGACCAGAGGAATTTCCCATGAATACCGCGAACAAGTCCGACAAGGACCGCGTCATCATATTCGACACCACCTTGCGCGACGGCGAGCAATGCCCCGGCGCCACCATGACCTTCGAGGA
>JBIQHO010000298.1:0-4461 GCA_044508545.1 Bradyrhizobiaceae bacterium
CCTCGATCGAGGTCTTGCCGCCGTAGTCGGCGTAGACGCCGGACTGGTCGTTGAGAATGCCGATCTTGACGCCCTGCGCCAGCGCAGGGACCGCGGCGAGCAGGCTGCATGTCGCAACCGCCGCCGACAAAACACCCAATTTTCCGATTCCCGATGCCATATGTTGCCTCCCAGCAAAATCGTTTGGAGCGTGATGTCGCAAAATGTCGTGGCAGCCGCGCTGTGCCGCACCGGCTCCCATATCGCATCGGCTTTAACAAACCCGGCCGCAATAGTCACGGCCGCCGGCCTTCGACCTTCGGCTGGGTCGCGTCCAGGCGATGCGCATTTTTGCGGTAGCAGGGTTGCGCTTGTGCGCCGAGCGGCTGGCCCCAGCTACGCCCCGGTGCTTGCCCGGCAGGCGACGCGACCGGCCTATGGCCAATGATCGGTTCCGAACCTCATTCCGCAAAACGCTGCGCGAGGCCCCTGATCCACGACGAACGCTGCACCGCAGCTCCCGCGATGGCGCCGGAAATACTTCCAGAGCGGAGGATCTGATAGATGGGCGTTCTTTTGGCGCCGAACTGCGTTTTATACGGCTCATCTCCAATCGTGAAATCAAGCTCACGATGGCCAACGCTTATGGCGTGTTTCGCGACCATATCGAAGGTCAAGGAACCGAGCGACTGACTCCTGTACGTGTTATGATCAAATCCGGTGAGAATGATCAGAAGCGAGCCTTTGTGCGAGAGACACATGGCTCCTGCGATGGGCACGCCATCCATCATCACGCTGTAGAGACGGCTCAGCATCGAGCGGGCGCGGATCGCGATGTCGAGATAGAAATCAAAATATATCTGATCCTGTAGCAAGTCTCCGGTTTCGAAGCGTTGTCGGCGATATTCCCGCATCTTCAGAAGTGTTGCTTCGATCGTCGCCACATCGGTCGAACGATGAAACGCCACCTGTCCCTTGCGATGCAATTGTCGAGACTTCTTGTCCAGCTCCTTGCAGTACGACGCTGATAAGTGGCTTGAGCGCCAGGCGGCGGCATCGGAACTGAGCGGCACCGCATAAGCGCCCATCGACATTTCCGAGCAACCCGCCGCACCAAACACCCTCTGTACGGCCGTCGAGGGCAAGCGCAGTTTCCGAATCCGCAACATGTCGAATGGCTTCAGCGCCGCATTGATGCGCTCGCAGACGGAAGGGTCGGCCGCGATCATCTCGATGGCCGCGTCGCTGGCGACAGGCGCCACATAGTCGGACACGCCAAGGTCTGCAAACTCGATCGTGCGCAGCCCGCAATATCGCCGCCGCATCAGCGGGAGCACCATGACGAGACGGCCGCTTGCCGCATCCCGAACGGTCACTATGAGGGGGTCGACCTTTAGTTGCGGAACGAGCTTATGATAAATGGCGTCGAGCCACATCGGATGCTGAAATGCAGTCGCGGACGACTCGGCAAACAGATTTGCATATTCTTCCGACAGGAAGTCGAATCGTGACGTGGCTGCTACCGTGAACCCAGGTAGCTCTCGCGTATCGTTTTTCATTAGGGCCCAGGCTGATCGGATTCGACTGGGTTGAAGAAAAGCGACGACTTGGAAAGCGAGCGTTCGAGCTCTCCGCCATGGCGCGGCGTTATCGTGTTGATGTTCCTTCGCGCCATCCCGCGATAAACGGAGCATTTGAAGTCTATCGCTTGAAGCGAGCCGAGTTGATCGAAGCTATGAAGCCCGTCCATCGATAGCTCGGTTTGACCGTCCCAGGCGGCTATTTGCCGCTCGTCGAATCGCGTCGGCGTCAATTCGGTGATTTCAAACCATACGATGCCGGCACCGTAGGTTCGATCACAATTCTGTGCGGGCCGGAGCAGGCGTCCGCCTTGCCGGATGATGCGACCGGCAGGCCGGGAAAAGCGGCTATCCGACTTCACCGGGTTGGCACGATGCGGCTTCCATTCGCCTTCAAGTGCTTCGCTGTAGAAGATCGATAATTCGTCCTGCGTCGAAGTGCCGAACCGATCGGCGGTCACGAAAAGCCACCAAAGGCTGCCATGAAACAAAATGGTCGCGTCAGAGAAGACGGCCCCGTCCATCAGGACCGTGCTCAGCTCCCATTTCCAGGGAAACTCGGTCGCGCGATAGAGCTCGATGGTCCGGTTTTCACCTGTCTCCGGAATCATCCAGAATTCTCCGTCGTGTTCGAAAACGAACGGATACGAAAGATGATAGGGACGCTTGAGCACCGCCACCGGTGCGGTCGCAAGCCGGCCGTCGATAACCTCGGCGGCTGAGATGAAGCCCCTTTGGTCGGCATAGGGATATTCTTCGACAAACAGAAACGTCCGGCCATTTGCCTGATACAGGAACGGGTCGGCGTAGAATCGACCGCCGTCATCCTGGACGACGTTGAAGGACTGCGCGCCGTCGCGCAGCGCCACCTGCCAATGCTCCTGACGCCGAAATGGCTTCATCAGCAGGTTCGAGGCTTTATGCGCAATCATGCGTAAAATGAATTCAGTCAGGGTCGCGCTTCCCGGCGTCGCAACCGCAGTTGTCTCATCGACAATCCCGCTGTCGGAAGAGGACAATGTGCGATCGATAAGCGACAGGCAACGCGAGAATGAATCCTGTAGCCCGCGCCCGATCAGAAATTTGTCTCCGATCGCCAATCTCGATGCTGCCAGAGTTCTATTCTCGTCCGGGCAATGGACGGAGAGGCACGGAGTCTTCCGCGACAATAATCCCTTGATGAGTGCGTAACTGTCCGAGACGCCGTCATATCGAAGTTCGAGGGCTTCGGAATAAGGTTGAGAGCGCTCGGACAGGTTGATGACGGTCCTGCCAGCAGCGTCTTCCAAATCGGAAACTGGGCGCCAGGCTCCATCGGGAGCGATCGGCTTTGCCAGCTTTCCGCTAGGGAATGCCGATTGCTCCAACTTCAGCCAGAGTTGTGTTGCGCGCCCATATGGTGGCGCACCATCGTCAAGAAACACGGCGATATCGTAGTTGTTCTCGAGATGTCGGAGCAACTGACGGTGCCACTCCCAAAGCCGGTGCCTTGGCAGGATGATGGCAAGGCGCGTTCTATCCTTCACGTGGGACACTCGACGATGCTCGTCGCCGAAAGAGCGCAGCTTCAGGCGCTGAAGCAACGGCTTCCCGCTCATCGGCAACTCTATCGTGCACCAATCCGCGGATATCAAGCCCGACCTCTCATTCTGCGCGGATCTAACGCAGATCCAAAGTCCCGATCGAGTATACGCCGTTGTCGGCGCGGTCGCCTTTGATCTTCAGAATTAAGGTTTATGACCTGACCCGGAGGCAAAACGGCGGTGCGGCCGCAAGCGCGCCTCGCATTGCCGCTTGCCATCATATGGATATCGATGGTCACGCCGACGGCTCCGAGGTTCTTCCCGCGTAAAGCGAGGTGATCGCAATAAGAACCCAGGTTTCCGGACGGCGAAACGGGTCATTACTCATTCCGCCGAGGATCAAACTGAAAATGCTGCCGAGCAGTGCGGCGTTCAGAAAGTTCAATGATGAATCCCGCCGCTGTCGTATCGCCGCCTGCGCGATCCGGAAAATCGCCATGGCCCAAAAGCCATACCATATTACCAGGCCGGGTGCTCCGAGTTCCGCGCCCAGCCGCCCCGCGACATTGAATGTCGGCGGCAGATCGTCGAACATCTCGAACCAGTTGACGACCTCGTAGCTGTCCCAGGCCCACGATGGCAAAACCGGATAGGCGTGAAAGCCGAATTGTCCGAATCCTACGCCAAAGACCGGATTGCTCGCGAAAATCGATAGCTGCGCGCTGAACAATGCCAATCGCGACGTTGTCGAGACATCGCCGGCAGCGAGGGTGGCGTCTACGTTATGCAACGCAAGCCAGGGGACGAACGCGACCGCCGCAAACACGGGGATGGCGGCGACCAGCGCAAGCACGCCGAGCCGCATCCCGCGCATCAGGATCCAGTAGACCAGTTCGGCGAAGATCAGCCCGCCAAGCATCAACAGACCGGTCCGCGAGTTGCTCAGCAACAACATGATAAGACCGAGCAACAGAGGTAAGCCCGCCAGAACAGGCGCGCTGAGCAGCGAATGGTTCCTGGCCCGCACGCGATAAGCGAACAATGCCCACGGACAGGCAAAGCCGCAGAAGTACGAAAGGTCGGGTGCCTCGAAAGCAAGGCTTATCAAGCGGCCGGCGGCGCGTCCTTTCTCGTGCTCCGCCGTATGCAGCAATCCGGTCGATATTTTATAGAGGAACTCGCCCACCGGTGAGAACCACGACAGGACCTCCGGCACGGCAAAAACCGCGCAAGCGATGAGGGCGGCGATCAGCGGATTCACGAATAGCTTCTCAACGTCGCTCACGCGCTGGAACGACATTGCACAGATAATCGCACTCGCAATACCGAAGACCAGAACGGCGGATGACGTCGTGAACTTATTGAAGCCGCTCCGGCCG
>JBIQHO010000299.1:0-4439 GCA_044508545.1 Bradyrhizobiaceae bacterium
GGAGGCGCGAAACAGCCTCTCGGAGCGGCTGATCGGCGAGCTTCATGCGGCGATCGAAGCGGCCGGCACCGACCCGGCGGTCCGCGCGGTCGTGATCGCCGCCAGCGGTCCGGCGTTCTCGTCCGGCCACGACCTCAAGGAGCTGACCGCGCACCGCGCCGATCCCGATCGCGGCCGCGCCTATTTCGCGCACATGATGACGATCTGCAGCGCGATGATGCAGGCCATCGTCCACCTGCCGAAGCCCGTGGTCGCCTGCGTGCAGGGCGTCGCCACCGCGGCCGGCTGCCAGCTCGTTGCGACCTGCGATCTCGCGGTGGCTTCGGAGAAGGCGCGCTTTGCGACGCCAGGTGTCGACATCGGCCTGTTCTGCTCGACGCCGATGGTGGCGCTGACACGAAACATCGCGCGCAAGCAGGCCATGGAAATGCTTTTGACCGGAGAGCCGGTCGACGCCGCGGAGGCGCAGCGGAGGGGGCTGATCAACCGCGTGGTCGCCGATGGGCTCGAGCGCGATGCCGCACTGGAGCTTGCGCAGAAGGTCGCGCGCAAATCGGCCTATACGGTGAAGCTCGGCAAGGCCGCCTTTTACCGGCAGGCCGAAATGAATCTGGCTGACGCCTATCGTTACGCCGCCGAGGTCATGACCGAGAACATGATGGCCCGCGACGCCGAGGAGGGCATCGGCGCCTTCATCGAAAAACGTGATCCGAAGTGGAAAGATCGATGAGGCCTAGTCCGCGCTAATGATGTTAGACAGGCAAAGCGCAGGCGTCATGCCCGGCCTTGTGCCGGGCATCCACGTCTTGAGCATCAATCACGGAAAGACGTGAATGGCCTGGACAGGTCCGGCCATGACCAGAAAGCAGATTGACGTAAAGCATGAACCACGACACTTACGACGACAGCTATATCCGCGGGATCCTGGACAGCGTGAAGACCATCGCGATGGTCGGCGCCTCGCCGGTCAACGTGCGGCCGAGTTACTTCGCGTTCAAGTACCTCGCCGAGCGCGGATACGACATGATCCCGGTCAATCCGGGCCACGTCGGCAAGAGCCTGGTGGGCAAGCCCTTTGTTGCGTCGCTCAAGGACATCGGCCGTCCCTTCGACATGCTCGATATCTTCCGCAGCTCCAGCCACATCATGCCGATCGTCGACGACGCGCTGACGCTGTCGCCGCTGCCGAAGGTGATCTGGATGCAGCTTGGCGCGCGCGACGACGCGGCGGCGGCCAAAGCCGAGGCCGCCGGCATCAAGGTGGTGATGAACCGCTGCCCGAAGATCGAATACGGCCGCCTGTCGTCGGAGATCTCATGGATGGGCGTCAACTCCCGCACGCTGAGTTCGAAGCGCGCGCCGATGCCCGTGCATGGCCAGCGGCTGTCGCTCAACCGCGTCAGCGTCGGCGGCGGCAGCACGCTGGCCGCCGACCGGGCCGCCAGGGACAGAAGCGATCCGGTGTGAGCGCATAAGCGTCCCTTCAGCCTTGCCGCGCCGCGAGGCCGCAGGCGAAACCGGCAAAGTCTTCCGCTCCGCCTTGACGGCGGCGCATGATCCCATCAGCATCGTGATCGCCTATTCCGCAAAAATGGATACGGGTTTTGCGATCAGGATACGCGCAGGCTATTGATTGAGAGCATCTTTCTTACGGCTAACCGGATTCCCACGTAAACAGGACATGAGATGACCGATCGCATCCCCGGCTTTGCAACGCTTGCCGTCCACGCCGGCGCGCAGCCCGATCCGACCACAGGCGCGCGCACGACGCCGATCTATCAGACCACGTCGTTCGTCTTCAACGACGCCGATCACGCAGCGTCGCTGTTCGGATTGCAGGCCTTCGGCAATATCTACACCCGCCTCGGCAATCCGACCAATGCGGTGCTGGAGGAGCGCGTCGCAGCACTCGAAGGCGGCACCGCGGCGCTGGCGGTCGCCTCGGGACACGCCGCGCAGGTGGTCACGCTTCAGCAGCTCATGAAACCCGGCGACGAGGTCATCGCCTCGCGCAAGCTCTATGGCGGATCGATCAACCAGTTCACCCACGCCTTCAAGAGCTTCGGCTGGAACGTGGCGTGGGCCGATCCGGACGAGCTCGAGTCCTTCGAGCAGGCGGTCACGCCGCGAACGCGGGCGATCTTCATCGAATCCATCGCCAACCCGCGAGGTTCGATCACCGATATAGAAGCGGTCGCCGCCGTGGCGCGCAAGGCGAGAGTCCCCCTGATCGTCGACAACACGATGGCGAGCCCTTATCTCATCCGGCCGATCGAGCATGGCGCGGACATCGTGCTTCACTCGCTGACGAAGTTTCTCGGTGGCCACGGCAACTCGCTCGGCGGCATCATCGTCGACGCCGGCACGTTCGACTGGTCGAAGGACAACAAGTATCCGATGCTGAGCGAGCCGCGTCCGGAATATCACGGCATCCGGATGCAGGAGACGTTCGGCAATTTCTCATTCGCGATCGCCTGCCGCGTGCTCGGCCTGCGCGACCTCGGCCCGGCGCTGTCGCCGTTCAACGCCTTCATGATCCTGACCGGCATTGAAACGTTGCCGCTGCGGATGCAGAGGCATTGCGAGAATGCCCAGGCGATCGCCGAATGGCTGGCCGCCCACCCGGCAGTCGCCGCCGTCAACTACGCCGGCCTGCCCAGCGACAAGTACAACGCGCTCGCGCGCAAATATTCGCCGAAGGGCGCTGGCGCGGTATTCACCTTCAGCCTGAAGGGCGGATACGACGCCGGCGTCAATCTGGTGTCGAAACTCCGGCTGTTCTCGCACCTCGCCAATATCGGCGATACCCGCTCGCTCGTGATCCATCCGGCCTCGACCACGCACAGCCAGCTCGACGACGCGGCCAAGACGCGAGCCGGCGCCGGGCCCGACATCGTGCGTTTGTCGATCGGCATCGAGGACAAGGAAGACCTGATGGCCGACCTCGATCAGGCGATGACGTAGAGCGGGTTTGCTTCATGGCGTTTTCTTTTCAAGCGAGGCGGAATCCGGTTCGCGTCAGGAAGCGCCGTCGTTGCCCGCCTTGCGAAACGGACCGGCCTCGGTCAGTTCGCGGCCGGCTTCCGCGACGTATTGCCGTTCGCGCTTGAGATAATCGCCTACCGCGCGGCGCAGGGCAGGGTCGGCGATATAGTGCGCGGAGTAGGTGGTTTGCGGCAGATATCCGCGCGCGATCTTGTGCTCGCCCTGCGCGCCGGCCTCCACCGTTTTCAGGCGATGACGGATAGCGAAGTCGATCGCCTGATAGTAGCAGACCTCGAAATGCAGGAAGGGATGATGTTCGATCGCGCCCCAGTGCCGTCCGAACAGCGCGTCCGAACCGATGAAGTTGATGGCGCCGGCGATCCAGCGGCCCTCGCGCCGGGCCATGATCAACGCGATGTCCCGGCTCATGCTCTCGCCGATCATGGAATAGAAGGATCGGGTCAGGTAGGGCCGGCCCCACTTGCGCGATCCGGTCTCCATGTAGAACCGGAAGAAGGCATCCCAGGCTTCTTCCGTGAGATCGCCGCCGGTGAGGACATGGATGGTGATGCCGTCGGCGAGCGCGTCGCGGCGCTCGCGGCGGATCGCCTTGCGATGGCGCGAATTGAGGCTGGCGAGAAAATCATCGAAGCTCGAATAGCCTTCGTTGCGCCAGTGAAACTGCTGGTCGGTGCGCTGGAGGAATCCGTTTCCGGCGAGAAACGTCCATTCCTCCTCGCGGGCGAAGGTGACGTGAACCGACGAGGCCTGCGTCGCATCGCAGAGACCGATGAGGCCGCGGGCCAGCGCGGCGCGGACGCCCGCTTCGTCATTGCCCGGGCGGATCAGGAGCCGCGGACCGGTGGCGGGCGTAAACGGAACCGAAGCCAGGAGCTTGGGATAATAGCGCCCGCCGGCCCTTTCATAAGCGTCCGCCCAGCCGTGATCGAAGACGTACTCACCCTGCGAGTGCGACTTCAGATAGCACGGCACGACGCCGACGATCGTTCCGTCGCGGCGGGCGATCAAATGGCACGGTTTCCATCCGGTGCGCGCGCAGGCCGAATGCGATGCTTCGAGCGCCGTGAAAAAGGCATGTGAGACGAAAGGGTTGTATGTCTCATTTGAGCTGGAAATCGAATGTGCCGGGGCTTCATCCACGGACGTCGTCGAGCGCCGGTGTGCGATTGATGGATTTGCGCAGGCGTCCCAGTCCGCGGCCGGAATCTGGCCGGCCGAGTCGATAGCTTCGAGCGATATGTCGGATGAGGTCATCGAGGAGTTGAGCCTGCAATCAGCCATTGCACGTGGAGATGTCCGCTATATGGCGGTTTCATTCGAACCACGCAGAGGTTGGGCACGGCGCCGCGGCCGTCAAGTCGCGGGGGTTATAGCGTTTTCAAGCGAAGCGGGTACCGGTTCGCGTGAAGAAAACGCTACAGATTTTAAGTGGG
>JBIQHO010000300.1:0-4429 GCA_044508545.1 Bradyrhizobiaceae bacterium
TCCGCCTGCACGGCCGGGACTCCGGAATTCCCTATGGGATTGCGCTCGCGCTTGGCGCATTGCTGATCTATCCGCAGACCGACTGGATCCGGGCGGTGGACCTGACGCGCTTCGCGCTTCACTGAGCCTGCGCAATAAAGGTCTCATTAACGCGATTTAGATACGCCTCATTAACCATGCTTTGACGAATAAATGTTCAACTCCCGGTTAGGGCGGTGCAAGCCCCGCACCGCAACTGGGGGAAGTGACGCGTATGAACACCGCTCGCATTGTCGTCCTGGCCATCGCTGTCGGTGCCGGCGGCCTCGCCGCCTATCTCGCGAGCGGGTCCGACAAGAAGCCGCAACCCGCCCAGACCGCGCAGCTCCCGACCGTGGACGTCCTGGTCGCGAAGTCAGACATTCAGCTCGGACAGGCGGTGAGCGCGGACGCAGTGGCGTGGCAGGCATGGCCCGCGAGCGCCGCCAGCAGCAGCTTCATTCGCCGTGACCAGCGTCCCAACGCCACCACGGAGCTGGCGGGATCGATCGCCCGCTCGCCCTTCATCGCCGGAGAGCCCATTCGCGAACTCAAGCTGGTCAGCGCGAAAGGATCCGGCTTCATGGCCGCGATCCTGCCCACCGGCATGCGCGCGATTTCGACCGAAATTTCGCCCGAGACCGGCGCCGGCGGCTTCATTCTCCCCAACGACCGCGTCGACGTGATCCTCTCAAAACGGGAGAAAAACGCGGATCATCCCTCTGACTCCGTCAATTCCGAAACCATTCTCAGCAACGTGCGCGTTCTCGCGGTCGACCAGACCATCGAGGAGAAAAACGGACAGAAGGTCGTGGTCGGCAAAACCGCGACGCTCGAACTGAAGCCGGAGCAGGCGGAGACGCTGGCGCGGTCGCGGCAGATGGGAACGCTATCGCTGGCGCTGCGCAGTCTTGCCGACGCCAACGCTCCGGAAAACAGCATCGACGATCGCAGGCGCGACAGCATCAATGTCGTCCGTTACGGCGTCCCGACCAAGACCACCGTACAGAGGTAACTAAGGACGCCTGTCATGAAGTGGACGACAAATCCGACACCGTTGCAGGCCTTTGCGACGCGCTCTCTTTCGTTCGCGGCGATCGCCGCCTTCACGCTGAACCCGGCGCTGACGCCCGCGTTCGCAAGCGACTACCGCGTGCCCGCCGCGAGGTCCGGCGCGGGGATGCATGCGCAATCGCTGTCGCTTGGTATCGGCAAGTCCGTCGTGGTGGAGTTGCCCAGTGACGTCAAGGATGTCCTCGTCGCCGACCCGAAGATCGCAAACGCCGTGGTGAGATCGGCGCAACGCGCCTACATCATCGGCGCCGCGGTCGGTCAAACCAACATCATCTTCTTTGACAGCAACGGTCAGCAGATCGCGGCCTATGACATCGCGGTCACGCGCGACCTCAACGGCCTGCGCGCCGCGCTCAAGCAAATTTTGCCGAATGCCGACATCAAGATCGACGGCCTCGGCGACGGCGTCGTACTCTCGGGTTGGGCCCAGAGCCCGATCGAGGCGCAGCAGGCGGCCGATCTGGCTGCGCGACTTGCCGGTAGTGCCGACAAGGTCGTCAACAGCATAGCGGTCCGCGGCCGCGACCAGGTCATGCTGAAGGTGGTCGTCGCCGAGGTGCAGCGCGACATCATCAAGCAACTCGGCGTCGATTTGAGCGCCAACCTCAGCTACGGCACCGCCGTCGTGAATTTCAACAATTCCAATCCGTTCACCGCGAACGGGGCGCCGCTGGTGCCGGGCAACAGCGCGGTGGGCGACTTCGGCAAGAGCGTCATCAACGGCGTGACAATGCCGACCGTGCAGGCGACGCTGCGCGCGATGGAGAACTCTGGCGTCGTCCGCACGCTCGCCGAGCCCAGCCTGACCGCAATCTCCGGTGAATCGGCGAACTTCCTCGCCGGTGGCGAGTTTCCCGTCCCCGGCCTGCCGAGCTGCACGGGGAGCGGCCCGGTGCAAACTTGCACGCAGACAATCCAGTTCAAAAAATTCGGTATCTCGCTCGGATTCACGCCGGTCGTCTTGAGCGGAGGCAGGATCAGCCTGCACGTCTCGACCGAGGTATCGGAGCTTTCCCAGGAAGGTTCCTATAGCGTCGGCGGCACGACGATCCCCTCGCTGAAGAGCCGCCGCGCCGATACGACGCTTGAGATTCCATCCGGCGGATCGATGGTGATGGCCGGCCTCATCAAACAGCAGACCAAGCAGTCGATCAGCGGCATGCCGGGAATATCCCATATCCCGGTGTTGGGAACGTTGTTCCGGAGCCGCGACTACGTCAACAACAACACCGAGTTGATGATCCTCGTGACGCCTTACGTCGTGCGCGCCGTCGCACAGAAGGATCTCTCGCGACCTGATGACGGCTTCGCGGATTCATCGGACCCGCAGGCCGAGCTGCTGGGCAGCATCAACCGCATCTATGGCGCACCGGGTCGCGCCGAACCCGCGCGCCGCTATCGCGGCACTTATGGCTTTATCACAGACTGAGATGGGACAAGGACAGATGACCAAGCCAGCCCCTAGTCCCAAGCGCAGCCTGCGCATGACGGCTGCCCTGATCGGAGCGGCCGCGGCGCTGTCCGCTTGCACCCACACCCGTCAGGACATCGTCACCGGCAGCATCCCCGATGACTACCGCCTGCGCCACCCGATCGTGGTTCAGGAAGGCCACGCCGCCACGGAAGTGTTCGTCGGCTCCGGCCGCGGCGGCCTCACCGTCGCGCAGCGCGCCGACATCGGCGGCCTCGCGCAGGCCTGGCTGCGGGAGGGTACCGGAGCCATCGTCATCGAAGTGCCCGCCGGCACATCCAACGCCCGCGCCGCCAACGACTCGCTGCGCGAGATCAGGGGCATCCTCAATGCCTATGGCGTGCCGCCACGCGGCATTACGGTGCGCCCCTATCATCCGGCGGACCCCCGGCAGTTCGCAACCATTCGCCTGACCTATCCGCAGATCGCGGCCACGGCTGGCCCCTGCGGGGTCTGGCCCGAGGACCTCGGTCCTTCGATCAAGAACAAGGGCTATCTCGACAACAAGCCGTATTGGAATTTCGGCTGCGCCTCACAACGCAATCTGGCTGCGATGGTGGAAAATCCCTCCGACCTCGTGCAGCCGCGCCCCGAAACGCCGGCATATACCGCCCGTCGGACGGTTGCGCTTGATAAGTATCGACAGGGTCAATCGCCAGCCACTGTCTATGAGGACAAGAGCAAAATCAGCAGTGTGGGACAATGATCAGTTACGCTCGCGAGGACGCAGAAGAGCCGACCGTCTCCCCTCCGCCGAAGGCCGACGATCATGTCGCGCCGGCGCCGCGCGTATCGGTGCAGGCCTTTTGCGAGACGATGGAAACAGCCACAGCCGTGCAATCGGCCGGCGAGGATCGCCGGCTGGCCAAGGCTCATCTCAAGATCCAGATGGGCGGCATGACCGCCGCCGTGGAGGCCTATCGCTCGGCGCCGACACCGAACGTCATCATTCTCGAAGCGAAAGAGCGCGGCGACATCCTCGCGGCGCTCGACCAGCTGGCGAGCGTATGCGACGCAGGCACGCGGGTCGTCGTGATCGGCCGCATCAACGACGTCGCATTGTATCGCGAGCTGATCAAGCGCGGCGTCAGTGATTATGTCATCGCGCCGGTCAGCGCCCTCGACGTCGTGCGATCGGTTTGCGGACTGTTCTCAACTCCTGAAGCGAAGGCCGTCGGCCGGATCATCGCCGTTGTCGGCGCCAAGGGCGGCGTCGGCGCGTCGACGGTCGCCCATAACGTCGCCTGGGCGATCGCACGCGATCTGGCGCTTGATTCCGTCGTCGCCGACCTCGACCTCGCCTTCGGTACAGCAGGACTGGATTTCAATCAGGACCCGCCGCAAGGCATCGCCGATGCCGTCTTCTCGCCCGATCGCATTGACACCGCTTTCGTCGATCGGCTGCTGTCGAAGTGCACTGACCATCTCAGCCTGCTCGCCGCGCCCGCGACGCTGGACCGGGTCTATGACTTCGGAACCGAGGCGTTCGATTCGATCCTCGACACCCTGCGTGCGACGATGCCCTGCATCGTGCTCGATATTCCCCATCAATGGTCCGGCTGGACCAAACGATCCCTGATTGGCGCGGATGATATCCTCATTGTCGCCACGCCCGATCTCGCCAACCTTCGCAACACGAAAAACCTGATCGATCTGCTCAAGGCGGCGCGGCCGAACGACCGGCCGCCCCTTTATTGCCTCAACCAGGTCGGCGTTCCGAAGCGGCCGGAGATCAGCGCCGCAGAATTCGCCAAAGCCATCGAGAGCCAGCCCGTCGTCAGCATTCCGTTCGAGCCCCAGATGTTCGGGTCGGCCGCGAACAACGGCCAGATGATCGCCGAAGTCGCGCCGGGCCACCGCGCCACT
>JBIQHO010000301.1:0-4402 GCA_044508545.1 Bradyrhizobiaceae bacterium
TGACCGACGCCCACGGCAAGCACAAGGCGCTGTTCTACGGCGATTACTTCGCCCGGCCCTCGACACGCTCCGGCGCGTGGATGACGTCGCTGCGCGACCAGCAGACGCTGGACGGCGAGGTCGCGCCCCTCATCGTCAACGTGATGAACTTCGCCAAGGGCGCCGAGGGCGAGCCGGCGCTGCTGTCGCCCGACGATGCGCGCACCCTGTTCCACGAGTTCGGCCACGCGCTCCACGGGATGCTGTCGAACGTCACCTATCCGTCGCTGTCCGGCACCAGCGTGTTCACCGACTTCGTCGAACTGCCCTCGCAGCTTTACGAGCACTGGCAGGAGCAGCCGCAGGTGCTGCGCCAGTTCGCGCGTCATTACCAGACCGGCGAGCCGCTGCCCGACGACCTGTTGCAGCGCTTCCTCGCGGCGCGCAAGTTCAATCAGGGCTTCGCCACCGTGGAGTTCGTCTCCTCGGCGCTGCTCGACCTCGAATTTCACACCCAGCCGGCGGAGGCCAGCCGCGACGTCCGCGCCTTCGAGCAGCGTGAGCTTGAGAAAATCGGGATGCCGACGGAGATCGTGATGCGGCACCGCCCGACACAGTTTGGCCACATCTTTTCCGGCGACCATTATGCCGCCGGTTACTACAGCTACATGTGGTCCGAAGTGATGGACGCCGATGCCTTCGGCGCGTTCGAGGAAGCCGGCGACATCTTCGACCCCTCTGTGGCCAAGCGGCTGCACGACGACATCTATTCCTCCGGCGGTTCGCGCGAGCCCGACGAGGCTTACGTCGCCTTCCGTGGCCGCAAGCCCGAGCCCGACGCGCTGTTGCGCCGGCGCGGGCTGCTCGACGCGCCGGAAGCGGCGTGATCGCTCGCCATCGCGCCGCCGGCCTTGCTTGACAAGGCGCGGCCGGAGCGCCAAGCCAACGCCATCATGACAGATCCCGCTCCGTCTTCCCCGCCTGCCGCCGCCGCGCCGAGCCGGATCGGCGTGCTGTTGGTCAATCTCGGCACGCCCGATACCGCCGATGCGCCGGGCGTTCGCGTCTATCTCAAGGAATTCCTGTCGGACCCACGCGTGATCGAGAAGCAGGGGCTGGTCTGGAAGCTGGTGCTGAACGGCATCATCCTGCGCCGGCGGCCGGCGACCAAGGCGAAGGACTATCAGAAAATCTGGAATACGGCGCAAAACGAATCGCCGCTCAAGACGATCTCGCGCGCGCAGGCCGACAAGCTCGCCGCCGCGCTCGACGATCCGGATCGTGTCGTGGTCGACTGGGCGATGCGCTACGGCAATCCGTCGATCAGGTCGCGGATCGCGGCTTTGACCGCGCAAGGCTGCGATCGCATTCTGGCGGTGCCGCTCTATCCGCAATATTCCGCCGCGACCTCGGCGACGGTGTGCGACGAGGTGTTTCGCGTGCTGAGCGGGTTGCGCGCGCAGCCGACGCTGCGGGTGTCGCCGCCGTATTATGACGATCCCGTCTATATCGAAGCGCTCGCAAGTTCGATGACGGCGCATCTTTCGACCCTGCCGTTCGAGCCGGAAATGATTCTCGCCTCGTTCCACGGAATGCCGCAGGCGTATATCGACAAGGGCGATCCCTATCAGACCCAGTGCGTGGCGACGGTTAAGGCGCTGCGGGCGCGGCTCGGCCTCGACGAGCAGCGGCTGCGCCTCACCTTCCAGTCGCGGTTCGGCTCCGACCCGTGGCTGCAACCCTACACCGACAAGACGGTGGAGCAGCTCGCCCGCGACGGCGTGCGGCGGCTCGCGGTGGTGACGCCCGGCTTTGCCGCCGATTGCCTGGAGACGCTGGAGGAGATCGCGCAGGAAAACGCCGACATCTTCCGCCACAACGGCGGCGAGCAGTTCGCCGCGATCCCCTGCCTCAACGACAGCGAGCCCGGCATGGAGGTGATCCGTCAGGTGGTGCTGCGCGAGTTGCAGGGGTGGCTTTGATGGGTGGCTGTGAACGACAGGGCAGCCTCAGTCTGATTTGAGTGATTCCGGGGCTTCGAACCCGGCTCACGGCCGTTACGACCAAACAGGGGGTTGCGGCCGCCGGCCCGGCATGGCTGCATGATCTTGTGTCGCCATGATAAAGAGCGCCGTCTGGCTGGGAGAGGCTGATGTCCGGTTTCGATATTTTCGCCATTGTCGTGGTCCTGCTCGTCGTCGTCACGCTGTTCGCCGGCGTGAAGACCGTGCCGCAGGGCTATGACTGGACCATCGAGCGCTTCGGCCGCTTCACCCGCACGCTGTCGCCGGGCCTCAACCTGATCATCCCGTATTTCGACCGGGTCGGCCGCAAGATCAACATGATGGAGCAGGTCATCGACATTCCCGGCCAGGAGGTCATTACCCGCGACAACGCCACTGTCTCGGTGGATGGCGTTGCCTTCTATCAGGTGTTCGATGCCGCCAAGGCGAGCTACGAGGTCGCCAACCTCACCCATGCGATCACCACCCTGACCATGACCAACATCCGCTCGGTAATGGGCGCGATGGACCTCGACCAGGTGCTGTCGCATCGTGACGAGATCAACGAGCGGCTGCTGCGCGTGGTGGACGCCGCGGTCGCGCCGTGGGGCGTCAAGGTCAACCGCATCGAGATCAAGGATATTGTGCCGCCGGCCGATCTGGTCGAGGCGATGGGCCGCCAGATGAAGGCGGAGCGCGTCAAGCGCGCCGATATCCTTCAGGCCGAAGGCCAGCGGCAGTCGGAAATCCTGCGCGCCGAGGGCGCCAAGCAGAGCCAGATTCTGCAAGCCGAGGGCCGACGCGAGGCGGCGTTCCGCGACGCCGAGGCGCGCGAACGCGCCGCCGAAGCCGAAGCCAAGGCGACACAGATGGTGAGCGAGGCGATCGGCAAGGGCGACGTCGCGGCGCTGAACTACTTCATCGCCGACAAATATATCAAGGCGTTCGGGCAACTGGCCGAGTCACCCAACCAGAAGGTGATCATGCTTCCGCTGGAAGCCACCAGTATGTTGAGTTCGCTCGCCGGCATCGGCGAGATCGCCAGGGCAACCTTCGGCGAGAATGTCGCCTCGACCGCCGGGCTCGCGCGTCGCGCCTCGGTGCCCAACGCTGGCGCCACGACGCCACCCACGCCGCCGCAGCGCTGAGGACGAACCGCGATGACCTCGCTTTTCGTGACGCTCGGCACCTGGAACTGGCTGATTCTCGGCCTCGTGCTGATCGGCATCGAGGTGCTGGCGCCGGGCGTGTTCATGCTGTGGCTCGGGCTCGCGGCGCTGTTGGTCGGACTTCTGTCCTTTGCCATCAACCTGCACTGGCAGACGGAAATCCTGCTGTTCGCGGTGTTCGCGGCGGCGGCGGTGCCGGTGTGGCGGCGTCTCGCACGGAACAGCAAGGCGGAGGCGTCCAACCCGTTTCTCAACCGGCGCACCGACGCGCTGGTCGGCCGGGTGTTTACGCTGGAGAAGCCGATTCAGGACGGCGCCGGTACGGTGCGGATCGACGACACCATCTGGCGTGTGACCGGCCCCGACGCGCCGGCCGGCAGCCGTGTCCGCATCGTCAAGGCCGACGGCGCGACGCTGACGGTGGCTGCGGACTAATCCTTATCTCATGCCACGCCGGCGCGCAGCAGGTCGTGCAGATGCACGATGCCGACCGGCTTGCGGCCTTCGGTCACGATCAGCGCGGTGATCTTCAGCGCGTTGACGATTCCGAGCGCCTCGCCCGCGAGCAGGTTGGCGCCGATGGTTTTCGGACCTTTCGTCATCACCTCGTCGACGCGGGCGGTCATCAGATCGGGCCGCATATGGCGGCGCAGGTCGCCGTCGGTGACGATGCCGACGAGATGGCCATGACCATCGACGATGCCGACGCAGCCGAATCCCTTGGATGACATTTCCACCAGCGCGTCGGACATCCGGGTCCCGAGCGGCGCGAGCGGCATCGCCGCGCCGGTGTGCATCAGATCGCGGACGTATTTCAGCATCGCGCCGAGCTTGCCGCCGGGATGCAGCACGCTGAAGTCGGTTGAGGTGAAGCCGCGGCCTTCCAGCAGTGCGATGGCGAGCGCGTCGCCGAGCGCCAGTTGCAGCACTGATGAGGTGGTCGGCGCGAGATTGTGCGGACACGCCTCGCGCGCCTTGGGCAGCGTCAGCGCGATATCGGCGGCCTGCGCCAGCGTCGAATCGCTTTCCGCCGTCATTGCGATCAGGCTGATGCGGAAGCGCTTGGCGTAGGTGATGAGGTTCTTCATTTCCGGTTGCTCGCCGGACCATGAGATCGCTAGCACGATGTCTTCGGCGGTGATCATGCCGAGATCGCCGTGGCTGGCCTCGGCGGCGTGGACGAAGAACGCCGGCGTCCCGGTCGAGGCGAAGGTCGCCGCGATCTTGCGGCCGATATGGCCTGACTTGCCG
>JBIQHO010000302.1:0-4381 GCA_044508545.1 Bradyrhizobiaceae bacterium
AACCGATTTCGCGGCCGAGAGCATGTCATCGGCGACCGTGGCATGTACGCCCGTCTGCGCCGCCGCGTTGGCCTCAATGTCGAGCGGCCTCGAGGCTTGTGGAATATCCGCAGGCGGAACCGGCAGCCGCGCATGATCGTCGGCGCGGCCGGAAGGTGATCCCTCCCCGCTCTCCGCATCAAGCCTCGGAGTTTCGACAGCAGGCACAGACACCTGGATCGGCGGCGGAAGCGGCTGCATCATCGCCGGCTGCGGTGCGGCGCGCGCGGCCTCTTGCAGCCGCGTTGAGGTGGATTCAGCCGCCTGGCGGTCAGAGTTCCGCTGCGCTCGCGCGACCTCCGGTCGAGGGCGCACCCCCTCGACCCGCGGAGACGCATCGTTCGCGCCGCGCAAGCGATCGATCGCGGCCCGCGCCAGATCGTTGGCGTCGCGATGGTCGTCCGGCGCCGACGCCGTCTGTACCGGAACAGCCGGCACGGACGCTACCCTGGTGGCTTTCTCGCGCCGCGCCGTTCGATGTTTTTTCACGTCAGCCGGCGAGCCGGCGGTTTCCGCCCGCTTCTCGTCGGGTCTTTCAGCAGCCGTCTCGGGCCGGACTTTCTCCGCCGTGACCTTCGCGATCGCGTTTTCGGCAATGCCCTTCGCCCGAACCCCGGCCTCCGAATCGTTGTGGCCGGCTCTATCGGGAATCGCGGCAGACGCCGTTGGCGGAACATCGGCGGGCCTGGCTATGTAATGGTTCACGATGTAGGCGGCCGTCACCGTGGCAAGCACGGACGGCAAGACCTTCTCAGCAAAGAATTTAGAAGCGCATTTCAGCATGACAGGCCTCTCCCGCGCTGTCTGATGCGGAAACTTTTGGGCCGATTGAGGGATCAATCGCGACGGATCGAAGGCAAGGCTGCGGGTCCCCCCTCACGTTTCGTATCGGTCATCGCATTTTGCGGATGCCGGTCGGCGTGAGAACACACGGGGGCAAAGCAAAAGATGAAGCAGCGCTTCTGACTCCACCAGCGCCGGAAGGCATCGTTGTCAGAGCAGCTTGATCCGGCCGAACACCATGAACCCGGTCAGGTCACGCCCATAGACCGGTTTCAGATCGTCCGGCAGCAGGTAGCGGCTGACCAGCCCGCCAAGGCCGAACTTGGCGTGATCGGTGCGGATGAAATCGTAGACTCCGCCGGCCGAGACTTTGCCCACGTTGAAGACGCTGTCTTCGAGACCGGGAAGATGGTGGGTCAGTTCGTTTTCAGCGACCTGTTCCGCGCGCATGAACAGCGTCCAGTTGTTTTTCAAAATGACGGAACTTTCAAACAGATAGGCGTCCAGCGTTTCGCCGGGGTTCAGCATCTTGCGGCCCCAGGCCGCCGTCGCGCTCCACAGATGCCCGTCGCCGAACGGCGTGGTGTAGATCGCCGAAGCCGTCAAACGGTTTTCGTTGACCTCCGGCTCGAGTTGCTCCGGCGAATTCAGGTGCCCGTAGGACACCTGCAGCGACAGTTCGCGGACCGGATTCCAGCTCACCCGGCCGGCGAAGCTGTCGAGCGACGGTCGCTCGATGTCGTAGCGGTACTGATCCGGCTCTCGCCCGCGAAAGGTGGAAGCCTCGAATTTCCAGTTGTCGAGAACCAGACCAGCCGTCACCACGCCGAACGTGATGTGCGTCGAATCGAGCCAATGGTGGCTGATCGGCGCCTCCGGATTGTCCATGCCGCTGAGACGATGCATGAAGGCCGGCGGCCCGAGCGCGGGTTCGCCCGGCAGGCCGCCATAGACGAAGACGCTCGAGTTCGCGGCGATGTTGTGGCTGTACGTCGCCGCCAGTTCCATGAACAGATCGTGCGGATGCTGGCGATCGACCAGATGCGACACGCCGTCGGCGGTCTCGCCGCTTGCCAGCAGCAGCGGGTAGCCGGCCGCGCCCATTAGCGGCTCCGGCGACAACATGGCGCGCACACCGAAGGTGCCGTCTCCGAGCGGCCGCTGCGCCATGGTCATGAGCATACCGCTAACGAAAGTCTTCTCCGCGCCGCGCGGGCCAGGCTGCCGGTCGTAATTCAGGTTGATGAAGCCGTGGGTCATCACGCTCCAGGCCTCGAACTGCTGATGCAGCCCTTCGTGCGGCGAGGTGTCCGGCTGCCAGCTCGTTCCCGACGCCTCGCGCGCCATCAGGTAGGGTCCGAGAAAGCCGGGCATCGCGCCGTGGCCATCCGTTCCGTGCCCCCTATGGGCGGGACTCATTGCCTCATGATCCATTCGCGCGGTGTCCATGGGCGCGACAGCCGGCGCCGGTGGCTTTCGTTTCGCCACCGCATGTTTCCGCTGCGCGGGATGCCCCGGATGAGTTTGATGGGATCGTCCGCCTGAGGCGGCATGACCCATATGTTCGTGATCCCTATGCTCGTGACCCGTGTGGTCGCGACCCACGTGGCCACGACCCATGTGGCCATGGTCCGGCGGCACCTCCTGGCCCGCGGCGGCGGATGCCATCGTCCCCAGCGCGAACACGAGATACGCGCAGCGGACGCTGCGGCGCGGAGAACGTCGAGACATCAGATCCTCAAAGCCTCGCCTCAAGGCGAAGGCGACGGCGATTCCGTTCATTGTCCGACTATGGCACGAACACCATGAAGATGTAGACCGCGAACACGACGATGTGGATCATTCCGAACAGGATGTTGGTCCGGCCGGTTCCGAACGTGAGCATGCTCAAAAGGAACGTCAGGCCCAGCAGGATCATCTTCTGGCTGCTGAGACCGAGTTCGAGCGGCTTGTCCATGACATAGGCGGCCACCGCGACGGCCGGTATCGTCAGGCCTATTGTGGCCAGCGAGGAGCCGAGCGCGAGGTTGATGCTCTTCTGCAGATCGTTCTGCCGCGCGGCCGCGAGCGCCGCGACGCTTTCCGGCAAAAGCACCAGCAGCGCCAGCAATACGCCGGCAAGGGCTTCCGGCGCGCCGACCACCGCGATGCCTGCGTCGATCACCAGCGAGAACTTCTTCGCCAGCAGCACGACGGCGAGCAGCGAGATCAGCAGCAGCGCGACGCTCAGCGCCAGCAGACGGTTCGAGGTCAGCCCCTCGCCGCCATCGGCGCCGTGGCCGACAATGAAATAGTCGTGATGCAGGACCGTCTGCGTATACAGAAAGACGGCGTAGAGCATGATGGTGACGACGCTGACGAACCCGAGTTGGAGCTGCGAATACAGCGGCCCGGGGGTCGTCAGGGTATAATTCGGCAACACCAGCGTGATCGTTGCGAACACGATCAGCACGCTGAGATAGATGTTCACGCCCGCAGGGCGGAATTCCTGCTCGCGGTAACGAAGCCCGCCGGCCAGAATGCATGTCCCGACCAGACCGTTGCATACGATCATGACCACCGCGAACACGGTATCACGCGCCAGTTCCGGCACCGCCTTGTCGCCCAGCATGATCGTCGCGATCAGGGAAACCTCGATGATGGTGACCGCGAGCGTCAGCAGCAGCGTTCCGTAAGGCTCGCCGATCCGTTCCGCGATGACCTCAGCGTGGTGCACGGCCGCGAACACCGTGCCGAACAGGATCACCAGCAGCACGACCGCGAATAGGATGCCGCTCGCCGAGGGGACGAAGGTGATGCCGAGACCGGCCACCGCGCCGTAAAACAACACGGCCATGGCGGGAAAAATCCACGCCGAGCGAGGCATCGAACCATGCGCGCTCATAGGCGGCGGGCCTATGCGGCGCGCTTGCGAACGCCCTTTTTCGCCGTCCTGGTCGTCCCGGCCTTTTTGGGAGCTGCCTTCTTCTTCACGGCCTTCTTCTTAACAGCCGCGCTCTTCTTGACCGCGGTTTTCTTTTTGGCGGCCTTCCCGGGAGAGAGATAAACGCCCACCTTCTTCGAGGAATGCCCGACCGCCTTCACAGCGGCGCGAAGCCTTGCGGGCGTCACCTTGAACTTCTTCGACCAGTAGCTGACTTCGTAAGGCTGGCTCAGCGCAATCAGGCGCCGGTCACTGGCCTTGTGCGTCTGCAGCTTGATGTAGGCCTCGACCTTTTTTGCCGAGCGGCCCGCCGCCTTGACAGCGGCCTTCAGCTTCAACGGAGTGACTTTGAACTTCTTGGCCCAGTAGCGAACCTCATAAGCCTCACTCAACGAAATCAGGCGGCGATCACCACCCCCGCGCTTCGCCTTGTTGTCCGCCATGTCGGCCTCCCGCTGTTGAACCGCCGCATCACATCGCCTTGACGATATTCTCCGTCATCTTCTTGGCGTCGCCAAGCAACATCATGGTGTTGTCGCGATAGAACAGTGGATTGTCGATGCCGGCATAGCCCGACGCGAGCGAGCGCTTGATGAACATCACGGTGCCGGCCTTCCAGACCTGCAACACCGGCAT
>JBIQHO010000303.1:0-4375 GCA_044508545.1 Bradyrhizobiaceae bacterium
ACTGGTATTCATCGAACAGCGCCATGATCTGCCGCATCATGACGTGCATGGGATCATCGCCCATCTCCTGCGTGATGGAGACGAGCTTGACGCCGTTCTTGGCGAGCTTGCGAACATAGAACTCCAGTTCGAAGTGATCGCGGAAGAAACGCGAGAAGCTGTGAACCACGACAACATCGAACGGCGCGGGCTTCGACGTGCCCGCCTCGATCATGCGCTGAAACTCGGGGCGCTTGTCGTTGGTGGCCGACGCGCCGGCCTCTACATAGGTTTCGCTAAGCTGATAACCGTGCGAGGCGCACCACGCTTCGCCCTGCCGGCGCTGGTCGGGGATCGACACGTCATGCTCGGCCTGCCGCGTGGTGGAGACGCGCAGGTAAAGCGCCGCGCGCTGGGCAACATCGAGATTGTGCATATTCATCGCCGGCCTCCCGCAGCCTTTCGGGGCGCTTTGCCTCCAGTCAGCGGCAGCACCAGTTCCACACGGTCATGCGCGACCTTCGGGACGAGTTTCAGCCCCTGACCCTTCTCCATACGCACGAGGCCGTAGCCGGCCATGGTCTTGAGCGTGCGCGACAGGTTGGATTTGGCGCGGCCGGTGATCTGCGACAGTTCCTCCAGCGACCCCGGAGCCTGCTCGGCGATGACGCGCAGCAATTCGCGGTTGCCAGCCGACAGCACCTTGGCAAAGGATTCGGTGGAGGTGAACCAAACCTTGGGATCGGCGGCGGCAGGCTTTTCTTCGCCGCGCGCGATCCGCATGGTGCGGGCCTTCATTTCATCGTAGTCGGCAACGCCAACCTTCAGCGTTTTCATATCACGCCTCGCTCCTTCAACACCGCGTCCACCGTCTGCCAGAAGTCGGCCAGCAGCGTGGCCGCATCCTCGTAGACATATCGCTTCACGGTCTGGTGGCGGTGCCGGTGGTCCAGCGGCTCGCCGCGTTTGCCTCGGCCGACCGGATGGGCGTTGTCGAAGCCGACCAGCCGTTCGCCCGAAGGCCCGGGAAGCGTGAGCGAGTAATCAAGGCCGTGCGGCTTTTCCGGTGATGCCGGAACGCGGGTGACAACGAACTTCACCCAATGGCTGCCTTCGGGATCGACAACAAGCACCTGACCGTCGAGGTCAAGGAGCGTGTCGAGGCTCGGGTCGCGATCCTCGCTCATGGCTTATCGTTATCAGATCGCGATAACGATTTCAAGTCTTTTCCCTCAGCGCCGGCGAGCCCGAACAGCCGGTCGAGCACGTTGCCGAAATAGCGCTCGAACACGTCTATCTCGGCCTCCGTGACCGGAACATCCTCGGGCCAATCGTCGGTGACGTGGAAGGTGCGAGGCGATGGATCGCCGTTCGGTCCACGAATGCGTGACGGGGGATCGTCAACGTAGTCGTAGAGATCGTCGGGTAAAGACCTTCGCCCGTCTTCGTTGCGGCGGTCGTCTTCTGCGGGCATGGAATCCTCCGTGGTTCGCTGACGGGTCCGGGGGCCGGGAAGGCCCGGACAGGGCGAACGATGGAGGGCAATCGGCGGCCTGTAGCGTGCCGTATTCGCGTTCACACGTTGGCGGCACCCCTGCCGTCAGGATGCCGCCGGCGGTCAGCCTACCGCGCGACGCGCTTTCGCGAATGCGCGATCCGTGGCGATGAACCGCTCCAGCATGGGCACGATCAGCTTCACCGGATCGGTTTCGGGCTGGCCTGTCTCGCGGGCCAGCACTTCGGCATAGGCGACAAGATCGCGATGAAGCGACGCAGGCAGCTCCACCGTGATCTTCACGGGTTTGTCGTCGGCGATGGGGCCGAGTTTCAGCTTGGCCATGGTCAACCTCTGTAGGGCTCGAATACGAGGTCGCGGGTGACGATGACTCGGACCGGGAATCCCGGCCGAATGGTCAGCGTCGGCGCGACGTTGAGCTGGCGGCGGATGATCTGCTGGCCCGCATCGTTGATGGTGTCCTGGCCGCCGTTGCGGATGGCGCGCAACAAGCGGTCGTCGTCATCGACGGCCAGCTCCGCGCCAACGGAGAGCAGCGTCGAGAGGCCGGCGGCCTTGGCGAGATCCCACCAATGATAGTCAACGCCGTCCTCAAGACCGGCATAGCCCTGCGTGTCCGCGCCCGGCTGGCGTTCGAGCACGATGGATCGGCCATTGGGGAGGATCAGCCTGTTCCAGACGAGCAGCACGCGACGCTGACCGAACTGCACGTTGTTGTCATACTGCCCGATGATCCGCGTGCCCTGTGGAACCAGCAGAATGCGGCCGGTCGGGCTATCGTAGATGTTCTCGGTCACTTGCGCGGTGATCTGGCCCGGTAGATCGGACCGAATGCCGGTAATCAGCGCGGCCGATATGTCGGCCCCCGCCTGAAGGACAAAGGGCGACGCCGGCGGCATGACGCGATCCAACGACGTGGTGCGGCGATCGACGGCGGCGTTGAGGAAAGCAAGCTGCTTGTCCTGCGCGGTCGGTTGATTGGATTGTCCATTGAGGCTCGCGAGGTCGAGGCCGGCGAGGTTCGGCAACGCCGTGTTTCCCGGCGTGCCGGCCGGGCTCGCTGCGCGAGTCTCCGTCTGGAAGAACACGCGGCTGACGCGCGCGGCTTCTTCCTCGGCGAGCCGGCGTTCCTCGGCGCGATCGACGGTCGGCGGCGCGACCGTGGGCGGCACGACAGGCTGGCCACGGTTCTGCGCGTTGACAATGGGCCGACCGAGATCGCCCGGCAGCGCCGGGCCGAGAACCGGGCCGGTATAATCCTTCGGCAGACCGGCAAGGCCATCGGCGGTCTGCCGGTTGTCGGTGGAATAGAGTTCTTCGCCGCTCTGCCGGTTGTCGGTGGAATAGAGTTCTTCGCCGCTCTTGCCGGCGTCGCGAGTCTGGAGCGCGTAGATCAGCGCGCCGCCGATCCCGACCAGGGCGACGGCACCGACGCTGGCGAGCACCTTGCGCGACAGGCGCGTGACACGCGGCGGTTCGGCGCGAAGCCGCATCGGCCCGGCATTGTTGTCGGTGTCGGTCATGACGATGGCCTCCCGTCGGTACGGACGATCCTGACGGTTTGCTGGTGCTTGCCGCTGCCGAGGCGCAGTTCGGCCGCGCCGAACAGGCGGTCGACAATCAGGACGTTGTGGTAGATGCGGCTGTTGGCGATTTGCGCTTCGCCCTCGGGACCGATGATGAACAACGGTGGCAGCTCGCCCTGGACGATACCGCGCGGAAATTCGACATAGACCTTGCGGCCGTCGTCATAGACCGCGATCGGCTTCCACGGCGGCGTGTCGCCGGTGAGCCCATAGCGATAGTTGCGCGCGGCCGCGGCCGGAATGACCGGCGTTGCGGGAACGCTGAGGTGTCGATCGGCTGGCGATTGGGGATAGGCCCACGCGACGGCAGGCATGTAGGGATTCTGGCCGGAGCGTAGTTCGATCATGTAGGTGCGGCGGTCGGTGGTGACGACAAGGTTGGTTGTGATGTCCGGCCGGGTCGGCTTCACCAGCACATGCACGCGGCGCGTCACGCCGCTGCCGCTTTCGGTGTCTCCGATGGTCCAGCGCGCGGTATCGCCGGCCGCGATTGGTCCCGCGCCGGTCAGGCTCTCGCCGGGTTCAAGCGCAATGTCGGTGATCTGCCCAGGAGCCGCATAAACCTGATAAAGCGCGCCATCGCTCCACGGATAAATCTGGATCGCATTGTAGTAGCCCTCGCGGCGCGGCTGAACGCGCGCGGCCGCGTTGGCGTTCTCCACGCGGCCGATCGGCGTGCCGGCCGCCGTGCCGCCTTTCGCGGGCGACCAGGCCGGCGGGATATGCAACGGCTTCGGGCGATCGTCGGTGACGGATGCGGGCACGGCCGGCAGCGGCGGCACATCGGCGTCGTAGCTGATCTCTGGCGGCTTGTAGGTGGCGCAGCCCGCCAGCATCGTCGCCGAAAGCAGGACGGCCGCAATTGCGGATTTACGGAGAGACGTAGTCTCGCAGCCGGAATTGCGCTGAGGCAGAAGTCCGCTCATTGGCTCATCTCCCGCGACCAGTTGATGGCGTTGACGTAGATTCCGAGCGGATTGGCCTTCAGCCGTTCGGCGTCGCGCGGCGGCTGGATCGTAATCGTGAGGATTGCGGTCCATCGTTCGGTGGTGGAGAGCTGGCCGTTCTCGTAGTGACGTTCGGTCCAGGCGACGCGGAAGGAATCCACTGAGGCGCGGATGACGCTGGAGACTTCGACGGCGATCTGCTGCTTGCCGACCTTGGTGAAGGGATCATTGGCGCGGGCGTAGTCGTTGAGCGCCGCCGCGCCGCGATCGGTGGTCCAGTCGTAGGCGCGCAGCCAGTTTTGCCGCACGATGATCGGGTCGGCCGGGATCGAGCGGACCTGCTCGAT
>JBIQHO010000304.1:0-4373 GCA_044508545.1 Bradyrhizobiaceae bacterium
TAGTCATTGCCGCACGTTTCGCATGTCGTCATCTAAATCTCCTCAGGAAAGCATGGGCGGAGCTTCCGCTGCTCCCAGCAACATTCGAATCGGAACGTGCGGACCGCCGGCATGTTCCCGAAAATCGGAAAACCTCGGCTCCCCGACGCTATCGTTCAGGTCCCCGTGCCAATGGGAGCAGGGCCGAAATCCATGCACCGCAGTTCGACATCGCTGAACGCACCGATCGCGGTGAACTGCGCGGCTCGGATGCCGTTCGCCTCGATGAACGTCTGCGGGCAGCCCTGCACTTCATCGCCAGTTTCGGGGGGAATGACCGCAGCCGTCCGCTGTCCGTTTGCCATCATTCAAACTCGAGGGACATCCGGTTTCCGGAGCGCGGTGACGACGTGCTTTCGGCTCCCGCGTCCCGATCTCGCAATAGCGAGATCGGCGGCGCTGCGAGGCGCTCGAGCCATGCAATAACAGCGGCCGTCAGACCGCGTCATGATCGGGCCAATTGATCGGCCAGGGGGCGCGCGAATTGAAAAGCGCCGGCGGCGTGTCGCTTCGTCGTTTCATTTCGACGGTAGTTATGTAAAGCTGCCGTCGTCCAATTGAGACGTTTGCCAGCCGTGCCCGACGAGAAGGCGGAAGACCCCGAAAACAACAACGAGGCTTTCCCATTTCACGGAGGTGAAATGGGAAAACTTATTCGCGAATTTGATTGGTCCACAACCAGCCTGGGCCCGATTTCGCGCTGGCCAATGCATCTGAAGTCCGCCGTCGGTTTGATGTTACCGGCGAAGGCAGAAATCGTGCTGTTTTGGCAGCCCGAACTGGTGGCTTTGTATAACGATGCCTACGCTCCGACCATCGGCGACAAGCATCCAAGGGCGCTGGGACGGCCAGCCCGGGAGAACTGGGCCGAGCTGTGGAGCGATCTTGAACCGTTATTGAGGCGGGTTCTAACGACCGGCGAAACGGTGTCGGCGAAGGATCGCCCGTTCTATATCGAGCGGCGCGGCTATCTGGAAACCGTTTACTTTGATATTTCCTATTCGCCGGTCCACGACCCATCCGGCGCCGTCGATGGCGTTCTGTGTATCGTCGAGGAAACAACGCAGCGGATTGCCGCCGAGAAGGCATTGGCGAGGACAGAAGAACGCCTCTCCTACGCCCTCCACGCTGCCGGCATGATCGGGACGTTCGATACCGACCTCCGAACGGACACCGTCTATTCGGATGCCCGTTTCGCGGCCATGTTCTCCTTGGATCCGCAGAAAGGCGAAAGCGGCGCTCCGCTCGCCGACTATCTCGCGGCTATTCATCCGGATGACGCTGAGCAGGTGAGCCAAGCGATACAGCAAGCGATTGCCACGGGAGAAAAATGTCTCCTGGAATATCGCGTCATAAGTCAGGACAAGACAATCCATTGGCTCGAAGTGCACGGTCAGTGTCTTTACAATGAGGCCGGCGAGCCCTGGCGGATGTCCGGCGTCGCGGTTGATATCAGTGACCGCAAACGAGCTGAGCTGGCAAGCGCGCGCCTCGCTGCCATCGTCGAATCGTCCGGCGATGCGATCGTCAGCAAAAACCTCGATGGCATCATCACCAGTTGGAATGTCGGAGCCGAACGGCTGTTTGGCTACGAGGCCCAAGAGGTCGTCGGCAAACCCATCACCATTCTGATCCCGGACAACCGACAGGACGAAGAACCCGCTATTCTGGCGCGGCTTCGCAAGGGCGAGCGGGTCGAGCATTTCGAGACAATTCGAAGGCGGAAAGACGGCAGCCTGATCGAGCTATCCCTGACGATCTCACCGATCAGGGACAATGACGGCCACATCATCGGCGCCTCGAAAATCGCCCGCGACATCACCGAGCGCAAGGCGGCCGAGCGGATGCATACCACGCTGCTGCGTGAAATGAAGCACCGGCTGAAAAACAATCTTTCGACTGTGCTGGCAATCGCGCGACAGAGTTTTCGCGGCATTGGAGCTGAAAGCGAAGATTTTCGGAAATTCGAGGCGCGTCTGCTTGCACTGTCGAACGCTCACGATCTGATTACCCGGGAAAATTGGGCTAGCGCAGAACTGAACGATGTCGTGGCGCAAATGCTGACAATGCATGGACGCCAGCGGTTTGAGATCGATGGGCCGGACCTGCGGCTCTCGCCAAAATCCGCACTGGCTCTCACGCTCGCGCTCCATGAATTGGCGACCAATGCCGCCAAGTATGGCGCGCTTTCGGTCCCCACCGGCAGGGTCATCATCAAGTGGAGCATCAAACACAAAAGCTCTCCCGAGCTTATTTTCCGTTGGCAGGAGCAGGATGGTCCGGAAGTGTCGCCTCCGAGCCGAAGGGGGTTCGGTTCGCAGCTGATCGAGCGTGTGCTGGCCATCGAGCTCAAAGGTGACGTTCGAATTATCTACGATCCAGCCGGAATTATTTGCGAAATCGACGCCCCGCTATCTGCTGAATGGGAGGAGCCTTCGCAAATATAGTCGGCATCTGATCGCCGGCCCGGTACATCGGGTGCGGGGTGTCGGGGCGTGAACCCTGTTGGATTCCTGTGGTCATTTGCCGTAGGCCGCGTCGCCGGGCGGTTCCCCCAACATGCGGAGCCGATCCCGCCGCTTTCACCGCGAACATTTGAGGTCTAGGATCGTTGTGCAGTGACTTCTGTTCAACGACAGACCGTCGCCCGAATTCGTCGAACGGAGAATTCGCATGGCCTCATTGACGGAATGGAAGGTGCCGGCCGCCGCGCAGCCGCGCCGCGACGACTACCAATTCGATCTGGACCGCGCATTGTCCGCCGTGGTCGGACTGCATTCGATCATTCCACCCGACGCCTTCACCGCACACACCCTCGGCGAGGAGCGCGCGGGCAACGGTGTCGTGATCGACGACGGCCTGGTTCTGACCGTTGGATACCTCATCACCGAAGCTGACAGCGTGTGGCTTCACCTCGCCGACGGCCGCGTGGTGCAGGCGGACGTCCTCGGCGTCGATCGCGAGAGCGGCTTCGGCCTGTTGCAGGCGCTCGGCCGGCTCGACCTCGAACCGCTCGCGCTGGGTTCGTCCGCCGCAACCGCAGTGAACGACAGGGTCGTGGTGGGCGGCGTCGGCGGCCGGACCCGCTCGCTCGCCGGCCGCATCGCCGCCAAGCAGGAATTCGCCGGCTACTGGGAATACCTGATCGACGACGCCATCTTCACCCACCCGGCCCATCCCAACTGGGGCGGGGCCGGGGTGATCTCGGCCGCGGGCGAACTGATCGGGATCGGCTCGCTGCAGCTGGAGCGCGAGAACGGCGGCCAGACCGAACATCTCAACATGAGCGTGCCGATCGATCTGCTAAAGCCAGCGCTCGACGACCTGCGGAAATCTGGGCGGGTCAACAGGCCGGCCCGTCCCTGGCTCGGCATCTACGCCGCCGAGATCGAAGACAAAGTCGTCACGGTCGGGATTGCGCCGAAGGGACCAGCAGCCCGCGCCGAACTCCGCACCGGCGACGTGATCCTCGCGGTGAAAGGCGACAAGGTGTCGGACCCGGCGCAGTTCTACCGGAAATTATGGGCGCTCGGTCCCGCGGGCGTCGACGTGCCGCTGACGCTCTATCGCGAGGGTGACATCTTCGACGTGGTGGTGGCGTCGATCGACCGCGACCGGATGCTGAAGAAGCCGCGATTCCATTAAGGCGTTTTCAGGCGAAGTGGACGCCGGTTGACGCGAAGCAAACACATCGGATCAAATCATATCGGATCCAATCATAGAGTCCGCTTCCGGCTCGATCACAAGCGGGGCTCCAATGCGTCGCGACGATGACCCCTCAGTGCGATGGAGTCGGTCTCATCCTGCTTTTATTGCGGCGACGCGCCCGGCGGAATCCCGAGCAACCCCGCCAGACGCGCGCGAGGCGCCACAAGGTCGGCGAGCGTATATCCTTCAAGCACCTCCATGAACGCATCACGCGCCCGTTGCAGCGCGCGCTTGAGCACGCAACTCGGGTTGATCGTGCACGGCACGTTGGTCGGCTTCAGGCACGACACGATCGCCATGTCCGGCTCCGTGGTGCGAATAACCTCGGCAAGGCTGATCGCCTCGACCGGCCTGGCGAGGCGCAACCCGCCGCCCCGGCCGCGCACCGTCTCGATGTATCCGGCCACGCCGAGCTGATGGACCACCTTCATCAGGTGAGCCTCGGAAATATCGTAGCTTTCGGCGATCGCGGCGATGGTCGACAGGCCGTCGGACTTGAGCGCGAGGTACATCAGCACCCGCAATGCATAATCCGAATAGGTCGTGAGGTGCATGCATGTCTCCCGAAAGGGCGGTCACGCAAAAGCTATATTTTAAATATTGCTTTTAAGCAACCACGGATGTAT